>NZ_JBHVST010000003.1:0-280353 GCF_042885015.1 Streptomyces sp. NPDC058086
TTATATTTTCGTGGCCCGCTTAATTTGTTTATTAGACACTTCTTCTGCCGGTCCCCATTCGGGAATGTGGGGGGGGGGCGGTTTCCCCCCCCCGCCCCCGTCGTATACGAACCCGAACGCCCCCCGCGGTCACAACGGCTGCTGGAGGAAGGCGATGAGTGCGGCCGTGAGTTCCGCGGGGGCGTCCTCCTGGACGAGGTGCCCCGCTCCGGCGATCGGTTCGAATTCGGCCCGGGCGATCTGCCGGTGGAAGGCCGCCTGGCCGGGGCAGTCCAGCCAGGGCTCGCTCGAAGACGTCGGCGTGCTCGCCGACGAGCCGGTAGAACGGGGAGCCCCACGGTGCCGGCGCGACCGGATCCACCAGGGCGAGGGCCCGATAGCGAGCGCCATGCAGCAGATGGGTCCGAAGGGCGACGGCACCGCCGAAGTCGTGGGCGACCACGAGCGGTTCCGTGAGGCCCCAGTGGCTCAGGAGCTCGATGAAGACCCGGTCCTGGGCGGCCAGGGACACGTCCTGGCCCGCGGCCTTCTCGGAGGCCCCGTAGCCGGGCATGTCCCAGACGAACACCTGATGGTGCCGGGCGAGCGAGCGGGCGAGCGCACGCCGGTCGTACGAGGAGAAGGGGGTGTCGTGCAGCAGGACGACCGGTGGCCGGCCGGGGTGGCCCAGCCGGTCCCAGCGGACGTCACCGGAGGCGCTGGTGAAGGTTCGGGTCAGTCGCCAGTCGGTTTCGGGTGCCACGCCCCTCCTGGTTCAGTCGCCCAACCGGTCCAGCAGGGCGCGGCGCCACCGTTCGGTCTCGGCGATCTGGTTGAACGTGAACACATGCAGGCCCGCCACCCCGGCCGAGGGCGCGGAAAGCGCCTCGGCACTGCGGGCGAGCAGCCGGTCGGGCGAGTAGCCGCCGGGGGTCGCGAACCGCAGGAACCACGAGGCGTGCTTGGTGAGGAAGCGCGTCGACTCCCCCACCCCGATCTTCGTCGCCATGGCCAGCAGCTTCGCCCGCTGCACGGGCCCCGCCACGCCCACATGGACGGGCAGGGTGACGTCGCGGCGCCGTATGCGGCCGACCCAGTCACCCAGCACGCGCGGATCGAAGCAGAGGTTGCTCACGATGTACGTGGCGTGTGCACGCTTGTCCCACATGGCCTGGATGGTGAGGTCGTCGTGGATGAGCGGATGGCTCTCGGGATAGCCGGTGATGCCGACGCGCGCGAAGGGGCTGCCCAGCTCGCTCAGCCTGCGCAGCACCGGTAGCGCCCCGTCGTAGGCCCCGGCCGGCGGATCGGCGTCGCCGGCCGGGACGAAGACGTCGTCGACACCCGTCTCCCGGAGCCGGTCGACGACATCCTTCAGATGCGCGTCGTCCCGCAGCAGCCGCGCGGGCACGTGCGGGACGACGCGGTAACCGTGCGCCGCCAGCCGGCCGACGAGGTCGAGCGTCGGCTCCAGGCCCTTGACCGGAGACGCCGTCACGGTGACGACGACGTCGCGCGGGACATGGGCGAGGACCTTGTCCTCGGTCGCCTTCGCGGGCAGTACCTCGTAGCGGACGCTCGACAGCAGCGCCCTGAAGTGTTCGCCGTCCAAGGGTTACCCGGCCTGCTTCTGGGCGTCGCGGTACCGGTAGTACGCGGCCTTGGAGGCGGGCAGCGGCTCCTTGCCGAGGATGAGGTCGGCCGCCTTCTCCGCGATCATCATCACCGGCGCGTAGATGTTGCCGTTGGTGACATAGGGCATCACCGACGCGTCGACGACGCGCAGCCCCTCCACGCCATGCACGCGCATGCTGGTGGGGTCGACGACGGACATCTCGTCGGTGCCCATCTTGCAGGTGCAGGAAGGGTGCAGGGCGGTCTCGCCCTCCTTGGCGACCCAGGCGAGGATCTCCTCCTCGCTCGCCACGGACGGGCCGGGCGAGATCTCACCGTCGTTGTACGGGGCCATGGCGGGCTGGTTGAGGAGCTCGCGGGCGACCCGGATCGACTCGACCCACTCGCGGCGGTCCTGCTCGGTGGACAGGTAGTTGAAGCGCAGCGCCGGGTGTTCCTGCGGGTCCTTGCTCTTGATCTTCACCGAGCCGATGGCGTCGGAGTACATGGGCCCGACGTGCACCTGGTAGCCGTGGCCGCCGGCCGGCGAGGAGCCGTCGTAGCGGACCGCGATCGGCAGGAAGTGGAACATCAGGTTGGGGTAGTCCACGTCCTCGTTGCTGCGGGCGAAGCCGCCGGCCTCGAAGTGGTTGGTCGAGGCGGGGCCCTTGCGGAAGAGCCATTGCAGGCCGATGAAGGGCGCGCGCCACTTCGCCATGTACGGCTGCATGGAGACGGGCTGCTTGCAGGCGTACTGGATGTACACCTCCAGGTGGTCCTGCATGTTCTCGCCGACGCCCGGAAGGTCGTGGACGACGTCGATGCCGAGCGCGCTCAGTTCCTCGGCGTTGCCGACTCCGGAGAGCTGGAGCAGCTGCGGGGAGTTGATCGCGCCGCCGCAGAGGATGACCTCGCGGGCGCGCACCTGCTGGACCTTGCCGCGGCGCCGGTACTCGACGCCGACGGCCTTCTTGCCCTCGAAGAGGACGCGGGTGACCAGGGCGCGGGTGGTGATGGTGAGGTTGGGCCGCTTCTTCACGGGCTTGAGGTACGCCTTCGAGGCCGACAGCCGGCGGCCGCGGCTGACGTTGCGGTCGAAGGGGGCGAAGCCCTCCTGCTGATAGCCGTTGACGTCGTCGGTGCGGGGGTGGCCCGCCTCCTGGACGGCCTTGAGGAAGGCGGTGAACAGCGGGTTGGAGGCGGGGCCGCGTTCGAGGACGAGAGGGCCGTCGTGGCCGCGGAACTCGTCGTCGGGGTCGGCCGCGAGACAGTTCTCCATCCGCTTGAAGTACGGCAGACAGTGCGCGTAGTCCCAGGACTCCATGCCGGCGTCGGCCGCCCAGCGCTCGTAGTCCATGGGGTTGCCGCGCTGGAAGATCATGCCGTTGATGCTGCTGGAACCGCCCAGCACCTTGCCGCGCGCGTGATAGATGCGCCGGTCGCCCATGTGCGGCTCGGGTTCCGACTCGTACTTCCAGTCGTAGAACCGGCTGCCGATCGGATAGGTCAGCGCCGCGGGCATGTGGATGAAGACGTCCCACGGGTAGTCCGGCCGGCCCGCCTCCAGGACCAGCACCTGGTTGCCCGGGTCGGCGGAGAGTCGGTTCGCCAGTGCGCTGCCGGCGGATCCACCGCCGACGATGACGAAGTCGTATTGCAGGGGAGCCATGGTGCCTCGTCTCGCTCGCGCCGTAGATACGCGAGGCATGCTAGTACGAGTATCGCTATACGCACCAGGTTGCGAGCAACGCAACTTGCAAGGTCTGCGTTTCCGCGCTGTTACTTGCGCTGGTGTTGTTTACTGCGCGTATAGTTTCGCTGTGAGCAACTACAGTCCAGATATTGAAACGACAGGTTCGCAGTCCGGCGGGGTGCAGTCCGTCGACCGCGCCATCAGCGTGCTGGAGATCCTGGCCCAGCGCGGCGAGGCCGGCGTCAGCGAGGTGGCCGCCGAGATCGATGTTCACAAGTCGACCGCGTTCCGACTGCTCGGCGCCCTGGAGGCGCGCGGTCTGGTGGAGCAGGCGGGCGAGCGCGGCAAGTACCGCCTCGGCTTCGGCATCGTACGCCTGGCCGGCGCGGTCACGGGACGCATCGACATCACCCAGCAGGGCCGCCAGGTCTGCGAGCGCCTCGCCGAGGAGATCGGCGAGACCGTCAACATCGCCGTGATGCAGGAGCACTACGCGATCAACCTCTACCAGGTGCGCGGCCCGGGGGCCGTCACCGCGCACAACTGGGTCGGCCAGCTGACCCCGCTGCACGCCACCTCCAGCGGCAAGATCCTGCTGGCGCACCTGCCCGCCAAGGAGCGCACCGCGCTGGTGTCCGAGGCCGGCCTGAAGAAGGTGACCCCGCACACCCTGACCTCGAAGACGAAGCTGGAGAAGAACCTCGCCGAGGCCCGGGAGCGCGGCTACGCCTGGACCCTGGAGGAGCTGGAGATCGGGCTCCACGCGATGGCCGCGCCGGTGCGCGACCGGGACGGCGAGGTCATCGCGGCACTCAGCGCCTCCGGACCCGCGTACCGGTTCACCGAGGAGCGCCTGCACGAACTCGCTCCGGTGCTGGTCAAGGGCGCGGAGGAGATCAGCCATCGGATGGGTTACCTGGGCTGACCCGCCCAACTACGGCCGGGGAGTACCGAGGCGCTCGTTCACCCAGTCGTGGAAGGCGCCGATGTGGTGTTCGCTGGGCACCAGCACCCCGCCCTTGGCGTACATCCGGGAGCTCATCCCGGGCTGCGTGCGCTCGCACGCGTCGAAGTCCTGGCGGTTGACCCGGTCGAAGAGTTCCACGGACCGGCTGACGTCCTTGCCGCTCTCGACGACGTGCGGAAGATACAGCCAGTCGCACTCGACGATCGTGCGGTCGACGGCCACCGGGTACATCCGGTGGAAGATCACGTGGTCGGGGACGAGGTTGATGAACACCTGCGGCTTGACGGTGATCGCGTAGTAGCGACGGTCCTGGTCCTCCGCCACCCCCGGGATGCGGTCCAGGCCCTCGGAGCCGTCGACAGTGAAGCCCTGGACCTCCTCACCGAACTCTGCACCGTGACCCACGTAGTACTGAGCCGCATAACCGTCCGCGAACTCGGGGAGCACCTCGGTGAGTTCGGGGTGGATCGTGGCGCAGTGGTAGCACTCCATGAAGTTCTCGATGATGAGCTTCCAGTTCGCCTTGACGTCGTAGACGATCCGCTTGCCGACCGAGAGGTTGTCGATGTCGTAGTGCTCGATCGACTCCACGTCGCCGAGCCGGCCGACGACCTCGCCGATGACGTCGTCCTCGAAAGAGGGCGGGTTCTCCGTCAGGCAGACCCAGACGTAGCCGAGCCATTCGCGGGTGGTCACGCTCACCAGGCCGAACTCGGTGCGGCCGACGTCGGGCATCTTCGTGAGGTTGGGCGCCGCGACGAGCTTGCCGTTCAGGTCGTACGTCCAGGCGTGGTACGGACACTGGAAGGCACGCTTGACCTCGCCGGCCTCCTCGGTGCAAAGCTTGGCACCGCGGTGCCGGCAGACGTTGAAGAAGGCGCGTACGGAGTTGTCCCGCGCACGCGTGATCAGGATGCTCTCGCGGCCCACCTCTACGGTCCGGAAGGCACCGGGCTTGGCCAGGTCCGAGGAACGTACGGCGCAGAACCACATCGTTTCGAAGATGCGCTCCTGCTCCTGGGCGAAGATCCCCGGATCCGTGTAGGAGGAGCCGGGGAGGGTGGCGATCAGACTGTCCGGCAGGCTGGTCGAGGTCACGGTGCACTCCTCGGGAAACGTCGTGGAGGGGCCATTCACGCGCCGGGAAGAACGACTCCGGACGGCGTTGTGCATGGAGCAACGCTGCGTGCCATGTGCAACCGCAGCATGAAATGACTCAGGGGCCGTGTCAAGAGCTCGCGGCGGCGAGCTGCTTGCGCCAGCGGGTGAACAGCCGAGGCTGGTTCATCCCGAGCACGGCGACCGGAACTCCGGCGCGCCGGTAGACGGCCAGGACGTCGCGGTCGTCCGCGGCGCCCGCCTCGATGGTCACACTGTCGGCGGCTGCCGCGTGACCGGCGAACTGGATCTTCACGCCGTACTGGTCGGACCAGAAGTACGGCGGCCGGGGCACACCCGGTTCCACCGCTCCGCCCGCCAGCAGTGTGGCGATCGCGGCGTCGGGACGCTCGCGCGCACCGGTCCAGTGCTCGACGCGGCGGTGGGCGCCCGCGCGGGGGTCGTACCAGTTGGCGCAGTCGCCGACCGCGACCACGCCGGCCAGGCTGGTGCGGCCGTCGGCGCCGCACTTGACGCCGTTGTCGAGTTCGACGCCGGATCCTTCCAGCCACTCGACACACGGGCGTGCGCCCACACCGACGACGACGAGGTCGGCGGGGATGCTGCGGCCGTCCTCGAGCAGGACGGCCTCGACCCGGGCCTCCCCGCTCAGTCCCTTGACGCCGACGCCGCACAACAGCCGTACGCCATGGTCCGCGTGGAGGGCGGAGACGATGCCGCCCATGACCTCGCCGAGCGGTCCGGCCAGCGGCGTCGGGGCCGCCTCGACGACCGTCACGTCCAACCCGAGGGCGTAGGCGGTGGAGGCGACCTCGGCGCCGATGAAGCCGCCGCCGATCACCACCAGCCGTCCGCCGCAGGCCAGTTCGTCCCGCAGGGCGCGGGCGTCGTCCAGGGTGCGCAGGGTGTGCACTCCGGCCAGGCCTTCGGACCCGGGCAGAGTACGCGCCACTGCGCCGGTCGCGATGACGATGCCGTCGGCGCGGACCTCCTGTCCATCGGCGAGCCGGACGGCACGGTCCGCGCGGTCGAGTCCGGTGGCGCGGATGCCGAGCAGCCACTCCGCCCGCAGGTCCTCGTCGTCGGCCTCCAGGGCGAGTTCCGCCTCGCCGAGGGTGCCGGCCAGGAACTCCTTGGAGAGCGGGGGCCTGTCGTACGGGCGGTGGAGCTCGTCCCCGATGATGACGAGCCGCCCGCCGTAGCCCTGCTTCCGCAGCGAGCGCGCCGCCGACAGACCGGCCAGCGAGGCACCCACCACGGCGACGGTCCTCACGCGGAACCCCCGGCCAGCCGGGCTGCGACGCAGGGCGGCAGGTTGGGTGCCTCCGTGGACAGCCGGACGTAGATCACGCCGTCCTCGACGACGACCTCGTGTGTCCGGACCGGGAGCTTCGCCGGCGGGGAGTCGACCGCGCCGGTCCTCAGGTCGAACTTCGAAGCATGCAGCGGGCATTCCACCTCGCAGCCCTCCAGCCAGCCGTCGGCGAGCGAGGCGTCCTGGTGGGTGCAGGTGTCGTCGATGGCGAAGAGTTCGCCGTCGTCGGTGTGGAACACCGAGACCGGCGGATCTGTGTCGAGCCGGTGGGCCTCTCCTCGCGGGAGATCCGCGAGACGGCACGCGGGAATCATCATGACACCTCGGTGCGTATAGCGAAACGGATTGCGGTAAGCGCAACATCAGTTTGAGGTCGGCCAGAACCCTTGTCAAGGCATCCAGAGGGCACTCCGAGCCGTTTATCACGTTGCGTAACACGGAACTCAATTCGCATAGAACAACAACAGCCCGCCGCATCGGCTCGCGACGGAGGCGAGCCGAGGGCGGGCGGGTGAGGGGCGCGAGTGGGCGTCAGAAACCGCGGCCGATCCACTCCTGGAGATGCGGGGCCTCGCCGGCGACGGTGGTCGTCCCCCCGTGTCCGGTGTGCACGACGGTGTCACCCGGCAGCGTCAGCAGCCGGTCCCGGATCGACTCGATGATGGTCGGGAAGTGGCTGTACGACCGTCCCGTCGCCCCCGGTCCACCGGCGAACAGCGTGTCGCCGCTGAAGAGGGCCGTCAGGGCCGGTGCGTACAGGCAGACCGCGCCGGGCGCATGGCCCGGCGTGTGCAGCACGGTCAGCTCGATGCCGGCCACCGTGAGGCCCTGGCCGTCGGTCAGTTCGGCGTCCGGCGCCTTGTCGGGGTGGGTCTGCTTCCACAGCGGCAGGTCGTCCGGGTGGAGCAGGATCGGGGCGCCGGCGCGCTCCGCGAGTGCGGGCGCGGCGTCGATGTGGTCGTTGTGGGCGTGGGTGCACACGATCGCCCGCAGGGTGCGCCCGCCGACGGCGGCGGCGATGGCCTCGGCGTCGTGCGCGGCGTCGATGACGATCACCTCGTGGTCGTCGCCGACGATCCACACGTTGTTGTCGACGTCCCAGGTGCCGCCGTCCAGGGAGAACGTTCCCGAGGTGACGAGGTGTTCGATGCGGGCGGCCATCAGAGGACCACCACCGAGCGCAGCACGTCGCCGCCGTGCATCCGCTCGAACGCCTTCTCGACCTCGTCCAGCGCGATGGTCTCCGTGACGAACGCGTCCAGGTCCAGCCGACCCTGCTGATAGAGGTCGACGAGCAGCGGGAAGTCGCGGGAGGGCAGGCAGTCCCCGTACCAGGAGGACTTGAGCGCTCCGCCGCGGCCGAAGACGTCCAGCAGTGGCAGTTCCAGTTTCATCTCCGGGGTGGGCACACCCACGAGGACGACCGTGCCGGCCAGGTCGCGGGCGTAGAAGGCCTGCTTGTACGTCTCCGGGCGACCGACCGCCTCGATCACGACGTCGGCGCCGAAGCCGCCGGTCAGCTCGCGGATCGCCTCGACCGCGTCGGCGTTCCTGGAGTTGACCGTGTGGGTCGCGCCCAGCTTCTTGGCCGTCTCCAGTTTGTGGTCGTCGATGTCGACGGCGATGATCCTCGCCGCGCCCGCCAGGTTCGACCCGACGACCGCCGCGTCCCCGACGCCACCGCAGCCGATGACCGCGACCGTGTCACCGCGGCCGACGTTGCCGGTGTTGATGGCCGCACCGATGCCGGCCATCACGCCGCACCCCAGCAGACCGACGGCGGCCGCCGACGCGGCCGGGTCGACCTTGGTGCACTGTCCCGCCGCCACCAGCGTCTTCTCCGCGAACGCGCCGATGCCGAGCGCCGGGGACAGCTCGGTGCCGTCGAGCAGAGTCATCTTCTGCTTCGCGTTGTGGGTGTTGAAGCAGTACCACGGCCGTCCGCGCAGGCACGCCCGGCACTGCCCGCACACCGCACGCCAGTTGAGGATGACGAAGTCGCCGGGTGCGACATCGGTGACACCCTCCCCCACCGACTCCACGACACCCGCGGCCTCATGGCCCAGCAGGAAGGGGAAGTCGTCGTTGATGCCGCCCTCGCGATAGTGCAGATCGGTGTGACAGACCCCGCAGGCCTCGATCTTCACCAGAGCCTCGCCCGGTCCCGGGTCGGGCACGATGATCGTTTCCAGGCTGACGGGGGCGCCCTTGCCCCGCGCGACGACAGCACGAACCTGATGTGTCATGGCCACTCCTCGGCTGGTCGAGACTTGAATCAGATGTTGCTCATTACGGCACACATCTCATGTGCCGCAACACAGCATCGTGGAGTGCCGACCGGGGGTCAAGGAGCCCGACGGGAGTTCCCGCAGCTGGGCGGCTTCGCGGGTCCGATGCGGAGTTCGAAGTCGCCGTCGTACTGCTCATGGCCGGCCATGACGGTCGTTTCGATGGCCTCCTTGCCCTTCCGCCCGCGGATGATGAGCGGGTCGTGGCGCAGCTCGCGGGTGAGCGCGATACACAAACCGACCATCAGCAGAGTGAAGGGGGCCGCCGCTGGATGGTGAGGTTCTGCAGTCCGGTGAGCGCGTCGCCCCCGCCACCGCCGACGAGCAGCATGACCGCGGCGACCACCCCGGTCAGCACACCCCAGAACACCACGACGGCCCGCGTCGGTTCCAGGGATCCGCGCTGCGAGAGCGTCCCCATCACGATCGAGGCGGCGTCGGCGCCGGAGACGAAGAAGACAGCGACGAGGATCATCACGACGACGCTCGACACCGTGGCGATCGGGTATTGCTGAAGCACGTCGAAGAGCCGGCCCTGGGCTGTCGCGGCCTCGCCGAGGGCCTTCTCGTCCCGCGGGTGCATGGCCGAGCCGCCGAAGATCGCGAACCACAGCTGGCTGACCGCGCTGACCACCAGGATGACGCCGCCCACGAACTGCCAGATGGTCCGGCCCCGGCTGATGCGCGCGATGAACATGCCGACGAAGGGCGTCCAGGAGATCCACCGGGCCCAGCGGAAGGCCGTCCAGCCGGACGTCCAGTCGGCGGCTCCCTCACCGCTCGATGCCTCGGTACGCCCTGCCGTCTGGGTCAGATCGCCGAGCAAGGCGCCGATGGAGGTGGGCAGCAGATCAAGGATGAAGATCGTCGGCCCGACGAGGAACACGAAGACCGCCAGGGTCACCGCCGGCACCATGTTGATGTTGGACAGCCACTGGAATGCCCTCGCCGATCTCGGACAGCGCCGAGGCGGCGAACGCCACGGTCAGCACCGCGATCACCGCGACCAGCAGGCCGGTGCCTACAGATCCCATTCCATCCAAGTCCGGTGATGCCTCTGCCGATCTGCAGGGCGCCGAGCCCCAGAGAGGCCGCAGAGCCGAAGAGGGTGACGAAGATGGCGAGGATGTCGATGGCCCGGCCGCCCCAGCCGTTCGCCCGCTTCTCACCGATCAGCGGGGTGAACACGGCGCTGATCAGCTGTCGGCGCCCGCGACGGAAGGTGCTGAGGGCGATGGCCGGGCCCACGACCGCCTACATCGCCTACGGGTGGAGCGTCCAGTGGAAGAGGGGGGTGACCATGGCGGTCTCCAAGATCCAGAACGTGCGGATGCCCACCGCGAGTTCACCCGTGCCGCGGTCGGCATCGACCCAGCCGATGCCGCCGCAGTACGGGCCGCGCGGCACGGTCTCCAGTGCCTCGATGACACGCAGCGCGCTGGACTTGGGGGCGCCCGTCACGGACTCTGGCGGGAACGTTCCGGCGAAGAGTTCCGGCCATCCGACGCGTTCGGCGAGTTCGCGGTCCGGCCGGTGCCCTTGATGGGGCCGGACTCCACTGTGCGGCCGGCACGGCGGAGGAAGAGTTCGGGCGAGGCCGTCGCGATCTCCACACCATGCGCCGGCAGGCGCACCGTGCCGGCGTACGGGGCTGGATTGCCGCGTGCCAGCAGGGCGGTGAGGGCGTCGACGTCCGCGTGCTCCGGGTCGGGCAACGGCGCGGACAGGACCCGGCACAGGTTGGCCTGGTAGACCTCACCGCACGCCGTACGTCCCCGAAACGCGCGCACACCAGGCGCCCCTCGAAGTCCGCGACCACGGCCCAGAAATCGACGGAGTCGAGGGCCGCGGGATCGCTGGTCACGTCCCGGAGATCGGTGGCGACGAGTCGCCGAAGCGGGCCAGAGGGGCAAGACCGTACGCTCTTCCGCTCATCGGTCACACCTCCCTGTACATCAGGCCGGTTCGAGCCGGACGACGATGGACTTCGACGTGGGCGTGTTGCTGATGTCCGCCGTGGAGTCGAGGGGCACCAGGACGTTGGTCTCAGGGAAATAGGCGGCACAGCACCCCCGGGGCGTCGGGTACGAAACCGCCCGGAAGGCCGGTGCCCTGCGCTCCACGCCGTCCCCGTACTCGCTCACGATGTCGACGAGGTCCCCGTCGGCCAGGCCTCGGTCGGTGAGGTCGTCGGGATGCAGGAAGAGGACGCGTCGCCCCTGGTGGATGCCGCGGTAACGATCGTCCAGGCCGTAGATGGTGGTGTTGTACTGGTCGTGGGAGCGGAGCGTCTGCAGCAGCAGCCGGCCTTCGGGGACGTGCGGTCTCTCCAGCGGGTTGGCGGTGAAGTTGGCCAGGCCGGTGGAGGTGGTGAACCGGCGCTCGTCGCGCGGCGGGTGGGGCAGCGCGAAGCCGCCCGGCTCCCGTACCCGGGCGTTGAAGTCCTCGAAGCCGGGGATCACGCGTTCGATGCGGTCACGGATGCGGTCGTAGTCCGACTCCAAGTTCTCCCACGGCACCTGGGAGCCCGCTTCCCCGAGGGCCGCCCGTGCCATACGGCAGATGATCGCGACCTCGCTGAGCAGGTGCTCGGAGGCGGGCTTCAGCCGCCCCCGGGAGAGGTGCACCATGCTCATGGAGTCCTCCACCGTCACCAGCTGCGGCCCGGCCGGGCGCAGATCGGCTTCGGTCCGGCCGAGGCAGGGCAGGATGAGCGCCTGCTCCCCGGCGATGACGTGCGAGCGATTGAGCTTGGTCGAGATCTGGACGGTGAGGCGACAGCGCCTGAGCGCCTGTTCGGTCAGGTCGGTGTCGGGGGCCGCGGCAACGAAGTTGCCGCCCAGCGCGACGAAGACCCGTACCTGGCCGTCGCGCATGGCACGGATGCTCTCCACCGCGTCGTGGCCGTGGTGGCGCGGGGGCGTGAACGCGAACTCGGTGCCGAGCGCGTCCAGGAACGCGTCGTCCGGCTTCTCGTAGATGCCCATCGTCCGGTCGCCCTGCACGTTGGAGTGACCGCGTACCGGGCAGAGGCCGGCGCCCGGGCGGCCGATGTTGCCGCGGAGCAGAAGGAAGTTCACGACGTCCCGGATGGTGGGCACCGAGTGACGGTGCTGGGTGAGCCCCATCGCCCAGCAGACGACGATCTTCTCGGCGGCCAGGACATGGCCGAACGCGGCCCGTATCTCTTCCTCGGGCAGACCGGTGGCCTGAAGGATGTCGTCCCACGAGGCCTTGCGGGCTTGCTCGGCGAACTCCTCGAAGCCATGCGTGTACCGGTCGATGAAAGCGGTGTCGAGGACCGTGCCGGGCGCCTCGTTCTCCGCCTCCAACAGCATGCGGTTGAAGGCCTGGAACAGCGCCTGGTCTCCACCCAGCCTGATCTGCAGGAACTGGTCCGCCAGCCGGGTGCCGCCACCGAGGACACCGGAGGGCCGCTGGGGGTTCTTGAACCGGAGCAGCCCGGCCTCGGGCAGGGGGTTGACCGCGATGACGCGGCCGCCCCGCCGCTTGGCCTCCTCCAGCGCGGAGAGCATACGGGGGTGGTTGGTGCCCGGGTTCTGGCCGACCACGAGGATGAGGTCGGCCTCGTGGAGGTCTTCCAGGCTGACGCTGCCCTTGCCGATGCCGATGGTCTCCGTCAGAGCCGATCCGCTCGACTCGTGGCACATGTTGGAGCAGTCCGGCAGGTTGTTGGTGCCGAGCATCCGGACGAAGAGCTGATAGACGAACGCGGCCTCGTTGCTCGCCCGTCCGGAGGTGTAGAAGGCGGCCTGATCGGGGTGATCGAGCGCGGCGAGTTCCCGGGCGACGACTGCGAACGCGTCGTCCCAGGAGATCGGCCGGTAGCGGTCGCTGCCCGCCGGGCGGTACATGGGGTGAGTGAGGCGCCCCTGCTGCCCGAGCCAGTAGTCGCTACGGGGCAGGAGTTCCTCCAGGGTGTGCTCGGCGAAGAAGTCCGGGGTGACACGGCGGACGGTGGCCTCCTCGGCCACCGCTTTCGCGCCGTTCTCACAGAACTCCGCCCGGTGCCGGTGCTCCGGCTCGGGCCAGGCGCAGCCGGGACAGTCGAAGCCCTTCTTCTGGTTGACCTGGAGCAGAGTGAGCAGGCCGCGGCGAGCCCCCATCTGTTCGCCGGCGTGCCGCAGCGAGGAGGTGACCGCGGGGATACCGGCGGCGTACTCCTTCGGTGGGCCGACCCTCAGACGGGCGTCACCGGGGTCCTCAGCAGGTGGCTTACGGGTCATCTGTAGCGCTACTCCGCGGTGTAGGGAACCAGAGCCATGCCAGTGCCGTCGCCGGGCATCGCGGCCCGTCGCGCGGAGAGCCGCAACCGAAGATCAGGCAGTTTCACATTGAGCAACAGTAGCGTTATACGCAACTAGTCCAAGGAAGCCCTACCGACGACCTCCTGTCAAGGCCGATGACCGCGAAGGCGGTGTCGAGTCGATCCACTCGCTGTCCGAGATGAACGAGCGCGTGGTCACCGGCACGTGCCCCTTCGCGGCCGACGTGCTGGGGGTGACGATGCTGGTGGAATGCGGCGGCACAAGATGATCACGGTAGGGCGTGAGTACAACCGCCTCGAGAGATGTACGGCGAGCTGTAAGAGCGCCCGAGGGCCCTTGTGTACGTGCTCCCGCCGGGCAAAAACCCATGGCGGAGGAGGATGGACGACCGGCTGGCCGATGGCCGACGAGTTCGAGTCCATGGCCCATGGCCCATGGCCCATGACAACCCTTGGCACTGGATCGTGGCCAGTACGGCTTGAAACGTGCCGGTCGGGCAGGTGGGCACCATCACGGTGACCGTCTCACGCTCGGTCAACCTGTCTCTTCCGCTGCCCGGCGTCCCTGATGCCCGCACCCTCACGTCGACCGCAGCCTCCGTCGTGCACCAGTACCGGCAGGTCGCACGAGAGCTGTTCGCCGCCCAGGACGCCTGCACGGGCGAGCGGCAGATGGTGATCCTCGCCCGTGCACCGGGGCACGACTACCTCCGGGACGGAGGTAGAGGCGCCCACGGCCTTGAAATCGCCTTCACCGACGCGGAGTCAGCCGACTTCTCCATCGACCGAGCGGGGCGCAAACACGTCGGCACAGCCTGCCGGGCCGGTCGCGTGCGAGAAGGTCCCGTTGGCCGCAGCAAGCAGCGGAGCCCCGTCAGTGGCGGGTGGTAGTCCAGGAACCGGTCGACAGAGCGCGTGACGAAGGGCTGGGGACTGTGCGGAAGCGAGCCCTGGAGCACGCTGGGGACGAGGACTTCGCCCCGTCGGTAACCCACCGCCCATGACGCATGGATCGCGCAAGAATTTGCGCGCCTTGCGTTCGCTTGCGTTCTCGGAGCGCAAGCCCGCAACCGCCGCCGAGTCGCGGACCGGACCGTGCGGGCCGGTAAAGCTGGCCCCGACGCCTGCCAGTTGACCGCTTCAGCGGCTCGGATGTGGAGCCCGCGCCGCCATCACTCCTGAGTGATGGGTGATTCTGGTGAATATTGTGCCGTTCCGGCTGTAGACCCACCCATATTGCTCTGCAATATTTCGATGAAACAACGCAAAATACTGCCTCGCGGTGCCCTTAGAAGATCTTCTCCGTCAGGTCGGCTCCTGCCGCCTGAGCGCATTGCACCCCGCTCCGCACTGATCGTCCTGCACCTTTCTGCACCACTCCGCCAGGAATGAGCCGCCCTCGCCGCCCCACCGGCGCGCGAGCCTCCGCAGGAAGTGACCCCGCATGACTCGACACAAGCAGAGATCCACAAGGCGCCGCGCGGCGACCGCCGCGCTCGCCTCCGTCGTCATGGTTCTGGGCCTGCCCGCCGTCGGCGCACACGCTGCCGGCGGCCCCAACGCCGCCGCGGAAGCCGTGACCACGGCGGGCAGCACCCGTGGCGCGCACGCCGCCGCCAACGTCACCGACGGCGACACCGACACCTACTGGCAGGCCGGAAAGAAGTCGGCCCAGTGGGTGCAGACCGACCTCGGGCGGAGCAAGCGCGTCCGCCAGGTCGTGCTGCGGCTGCCCGAGCACTGGCAGACCCGTAAGCAGACGCTGGCGCTCCAGGGCAGCGCCGACGGGAAGAGCTTCGCCACGCTCAAGTCGTCGGCGCAGTACGTCTTCAGCCCCGGTAACGACAACACGGTGAAGGTCTCGATCCCCGCGACTCTCGCCCGGTACGTACGGGCCGACTTCAGCGCCAACTCGGTCGCCGGCACCGGTCAGCTCGCCGAGTTGCAGGTCCTCACGACCGCCGCCACGACCCCCAATCTCGCCCAGGGCAAACCCTTCAGCGAGAGCGGGCACGCCGACGTCTACGGCGCGGCCAACGCCGGTGACGGCAACCGCGACACCTACTGGGAGAGCACGAACAACGCCTTCCCGCAGTGGCTCCAGGTCGATCTCGGCTCGTCGGTCAAGATCAACCAGGTGACGCTGCGGCTGCCCAGCGGCTGGCCGAGCCGCAGCCAGACCTTCAAGGTCCAGGGTTCGACCGACAACCAGAACTTCACCGACCTCACGGCCTCGAAGGCGTACACCTTCGACAGCACCAACGACCAGTCGACGGCCATCTCCTTCGACACGACCACCACGCGGTACGTGCGCGCGCTGTTCACCGCCAACACCGGCTGGCCCGCCGGGCAGGCGTCCGAGCTGGAGGTCTACGGGCCGGCGACCGGCGACACCCAGGCGCCCACCGCTCCGTCCAACCTGAGCTACACCGAGCCTGCCACCGGGCAGATCAAGCTGACCTGGAGCGCGGCCACCGACGACACGGCCGTGACCGGCTACGACATCTACGCCAACGGCCAGTTGCGGGCGAGCGTCGCCGGGAACGTCCTGACCTACACCGACACCCAGCCGGCCGGCAGCGACATCACGTACTTCGTGCGGGCCAAGGACGCGGCCGGCAACGTCTCCGCCAACAGCAACAGCGTCACCCGCAAGGGATCGAGCGGCGACACCCAGGCCCCGACCGCGCCCGGCAACCTCGCCTACACGCAGTCGGGCAGCGACGTGAAGCTCACCTGGCAGGCATCGAGCGACAACGTCCAGGTGACCGGCTACGACGTCTACGCCAACGACCAGCTCGTCAAGTCCGCGGCGGGTGACGTCACGACGTACACCGACACCCCGTCGCCGACGGCCACGGTCACCTACTACGTGAAGGCGAAGGACGCCGCCGGGAACGTGTCGGTGGCGAGCAACAGCGTCACCCGGGCCGGTTCCGGTTCCGGCTCCGACCTCGCCCAGGGCAAGCCCATCGAGGCCTCCTCGTACACCTTCACCTACGTCGCCACGAACGCCAACGACGGCCAGGTCAGCACCTATTGGGAGAGCGGGGGCGGCGCCTACCCGGCCACTCTCACCACCAAGCTGGGTGCCAACGCCGACCTCAGCCAGGTCGTCGTCAAGCTCAACCCCGATGCCGCCTGGTCCACGCGCACGCAGAACATCCAGGTGCTCGGCCGCGACCAGGACGCGACGGCGTTCACCAGCCTCGTGGCCGCGAAGGACTACACGTTCACCCCGGCGAGCGGCAACACGGTGACCATCCCGGTCTCCGGCTCCGCCGCCGACATCCAGCTCAAGTTCGCCTCCAACACCGGTGCCCCCGGTGCGCAGGTCGCCGAGTTCCAGGTCATCGGCACCCCGGCCGCCAACCCGGACCTCAAGGTCACCGGCATCACCAACTCGCCCGCGGCCCCGGTCGAGTCGGACGCCATCAGCCTGACGGCGACCGTCACCAACAGCGGCAGCAAGCCGTCCAAGGCCACGGACCTGAACTTCACGCTCGGCGGCACCAAGGCCGCCACCGCGGACGTCCCGGCCCTCGCGGCCGGCGATTCGACGACGGTCACGGCGAGCATCGGCACCCGGGATGCGGGCAGTTACCCGGTCGGCGCCGAGGTGGACCCGTCGAACAAGGTCATCGAGCAGAACGAGGCGAACAACGTCTTCACCCGCTCCGACGCCCTCGTCGTCAAGCCCGTCTCCAGCTCGGACCTGGTCGCCGCTCCGGTCGCCTGGACGCCTTCCAGCGCCTCGGCGGGCGACGACGTCTCGTTCACCGTCGCGATCAAGAACCAGGGGACGGCGGCCTCGGCCTCCGGCGCCCACAACGTCACGCTGACGGTCCAGGACTCCAACGGCGCCACCGTCAAGACGCTCACCGGCTCCTACAGCGGCGCCATCGCGTCCGGCCAGACGACCGCACCGGTCGGCCTCGGCTCCTGGACGGCCGCCAACGGCAAGTACACCGTCAAGACGGTGATCGCCGACGACGCCAACGAACTGCCGGTCAAGCGAGCCAACAACACCACCACGCAGGCCCTGTTCGTCGGCCGCGGCGCGGACATGCCGTACGACATGTACGAGGCCGAGGGCGGCACCGTCGGCGGCGGCGCCAAGGTCGTCGGCCCGAACCGCACGATCGGCGACATCGCGGGCGAGGCGAGCGGCCGCAAGGCGGTGACCCTCACCGGGACCGGCCAGTACGTCGAGTGGACCACCCGGGCGGCCACCAACACCCTGGTGACCCGCTTCGAGATCCCGGACGGCACCGACACGACGCTCAATGTCTATGTGGACGGCCAGTTCCTCAAGCCGATCGACCTCACATCGAAGTACGCCTGGCTCTACGGCAACGAGACCTCTCCGGGTAACTCGCCCGGCTCCGGTGCCCCGCGCCACATCTACGACGAGGCGAACCTGCAGCTCGGCAGGACCGTTCCGGCCGGCTCCAAGATCCGGCTCCAGAAGGACGCGGCCAACACCTCCACCTACGCCATCGACTTCATCAACACCGAACAGGCGACGGCGATCCCGAACCCGGACCCGGCCGCCTACACGGTCCCGGCCGGCTTCTCCCACCAGGACGTGCAGAACGCGCTCGACAAGGTCCGCATGGACACCACGGGCAAGCTCGTCGGTGTCTACCTGCCCGCCGGTGACTACGAGACCTCCAGCAAGTTCCAGGTCTACGGCAAGGCGGTCAAGGTCGTCGGAGCCGGGTCGTGGTTCACCCGATTCCACGCCCCCGCCTCGCAGGAGAACACCGACGTGGGCTTCCGTGCCGAGGCCACCGCCAACGGCTCGTCGTTCACCGGCTTCGCCTACTTCGGCAACTACACGTCCCGGATCGACGGTCCGGGCAAGGTGTTCGACTTCTCCAACGTCTCGGGCATCACCATCGACGACATCTGGGTCGAGCACATGGTGTGCCTCTACTGGGGCGCCAACACCGACAACATGACCATCAAGAACTCCCGCATCCGTGACACGTTCGCCGACGGCATCAACATGACGAACGGTTCCACGGACAACCACGTGGTCAACAACGACGCCAGGGCCACGGGCGACGACAGCTTCGCACTCTTCTCGGCGATCGACGCGGGCGGCGCCGACGAGAAGAACAACCTCTACGAGAACCTGACGTCGACGCTCACCTGGCGCGCGGCCGGTATCGCCGTCTACGGCGGCTACAACAACACCTTCCGCAACATCCGGGTCGCCGACACCTTGGTCTACTCCGGCATCACGATCTCCTCGCTGGACTTCGGCTACCCGATGAACGGCTTCGGGACCGATCCGACGACGATCGAGAACGTCTCCCTGGACAGAACGGGCGGCCACTTCTGGGGCTCGCAGGTCTTCCCGGCCATCTGGGCGTTCTCGGCCTCCAAGGTCTTCCAGGGCATCCGGGTCAACGACGTCGACATCGACGACTCCACCTACGGAGGAGTGATGTTCCAGACCAACTATGTCGGCGGCCAGCCGCAGTTCCCGGTGAAGGACACGATCTTCACCGACATCTCCATCACCAACTCCAAGAAGAGTGGGGACGCGTTCGACGCGAAGTCCGGGTTCGGCATCTGGGCCAACGAGCTGCCCGAGCCCGGTCAGGGACCCGCCGTCGGTGAGGCCACTTTCCGCAACTTGCGGATGAGCGGCAACGCGGAGGACATCCGCAACAAGACCACCACCTTCCAGATCAACGTCCAGTAGCTCCCGACAGCACCGCATCGACCGGGGCCGCCCTTCACAAGGGCGGCCCCGCTTCGCCATGACCGTGGCGAGCTGGAGAAGTACCTGGGTGTCGCCTATGTCGGCGGTCTTCCGGGCGAACCGTTCAGCCGCTATTCGGTCCGGTGCGATCGACACGTCCTTCCGCGCCGTCGGCGTGCCGGCCGGCCCCTTGGCGAGGACATCGAGTGGGTCCGGGTGCCCGACCAAGCGCTCCAGCTCTTCATCGGATCTGCCCGTGGGCTGGTGGGTGCACGGTCGGTGGCCGAGAGGCTGATCGTGAACAGGCCGGCGGCGACCAGTAGTTGGCTCACGGCGAAAGCGGCGAGGCACGCGGTCAGGCCGGCCGGGTGCGGCGAGCCGGCAGCAGGCGCAGGGGCGCGCCGGCCCTGCGCCGGAGCAGTTCGAGCGCTGCCGCCAGTTCCGCCGCGCGCACGTCCTCCGGATCGGCGGCAGAAGGCCCACTCTCCGTACCGCGTGCGCGCAGAGCGCTCGTGACCTGCTCGCTCGGCCCAAGACAGCGTCCACCCGCTCGCGTTCCGGTGATCCGACGGGCGCGAGTCCGTCGACACGCGCCCGCAACGAGGCCCGCGCGACAAGCGTGCTCGGCCCCGCGGCTTCAGCCGCACCGGCGGGAGTTCGGGGCGGGCAGCGGAGCGCCGTCACGGCCCCGTCCACTTCCCCGAAGCGAGTCCCCTCCAGCCGGCCCTTCCGACCGCCCCCGATGCCCTGCTGGGAGCGCCCGATGCAGTTCACGACGAGGGCCTCGCGGCCATCGAGCAGCAGCTCAGCCGCGCCCCCACCGGCATTCATGACCACATCCGCCGGCTACCCGTCGGATCCGCCGTGGACATCACCGTGCGACTCCGCCGACCCCAGTTGGACCAGACCAATCCTGTCCGAATCGTTGACATGTACGTCACCCGCCGCAATTCTGAGAGCGCTCTCAACGAGAACCGGACGGCTCCACTCCGCCGGAATCCACCTCGTTGGAATCCCCCCACCCAAGGAGAGAGCGAGTGCCCAGAAGGCTCAGGAGTCTCAAATGGCATGCCCTGGCTGTGGCTGCGGCCACCGCCACCACGGCGCTTCTCACGTTCGGCGCCCCCTCCGACGCGAACGCGGCCGTCCCGACGACGATCCCACTGAAGTTCACGAACAACTCCGGCCGCAGCGAACCCGTCTACATCTACGACCTCGGAACACTCCTCTCGACGGGCCAGCAGGGCTGGGCCGACGCGAACGGCACGTTCCACGCCTGGCCCGCCGGCGGCAATCCGCCGACGCCCGCGCCCGACGCCTCGATCACGGGACCGGCCAACGGTCAGTCGATGACGATCCGGATGCCCAAGTTCTCCGGCCGGATCTACTTCTCCTACGGCCAGAAGCTCGACTTCCGTCTGACCACCGGCGGTCTGGTGCAGCCGGCCGTGCAGAACCCGAGCGACCCCAACCGCAACATCCTCTTCAACTGGTCCGAGTACACGCTCAACGACTCCGGGCTGTGGATCAACAGCACCCAGGTCGACATGTTCTCGGCCCCGTACGCCGTCGGGGTCCAGCTCGCCGACGGCAGTACCAAGAACACCGGCCACCTCAAAACGGGCGGCTACACCGGGTTCTTCAACGCCCTGCGCGGTCAGCCGGGCGGCTGGGCCAATCTGATCCAGACCCGGTCCGACGGCACCGTCCTGCGGGCACTGGCTCCCGGTCACGGCATCGAGGCGGGCGCGCTGCCGGGCGCCGTCATGGACGACTACGTCAACCGCGTGTGGCAGAAGTACAGTTCGTCGACGCTGACGGTGACGCCGTTCGCCGATCAGCCGAACACGAAGTACTTCGGGCGGGTCTCCGGTGACGTCATGAACTTCACCAACAGCGCCGGAGCGGTCGTCACCAGCTTCCAGAAGCCCGACTCGGACAGCATCTTCGGTTGCTACAAGCGGCTGGACGCCCCCAACGACCTGGTACGTGGCCCCATTTCACGCACCCTGTGCGCGGGCTTCAACCGCTCCACGCTTCTCACCAACCCCAACCAGCCGGACACGAGCTCGGCGAGCTTCTACCAGGACACGGTGACCAACCAGTACGCCCGCAAGATCCACGCGCAGATGGCCGACGGCAAGGCCTACGCGTTCGCCTTCGACGACGTCGGCAACTACGAGTCCCTCGTCCACGACGGCAACCCCCAACAGGCGTACGTCACGCTGGACCCGTTCAACTGACGGATGCCGAAAGGCTAGTCGGACACCGGGCAGGTGGTCCGCTTCACGAGGTCGTGCCAGCCGGACTCCAGGCGTTCGAGGGGCATCCCGCACTGTCGCGTCAGGTGGTGGATCAGGGCGGGTTCCAGGTAGCCCATGAGGGTCTGGGCCAGAAGAACGCTGTCCGCGCCGGGCACGGCCTCGCGCAGGAGCATGGCGACGTGCGTGAAGCGGACGCGGTACGGGGCGGAGCTGAAACGGCGGGAGGCGTCCGGCTCGGCGGCGATGTACAGGTCGAGCCGGTCGTGGATCTCGCGCAGGACCCGGCAGCCGAAGGCGTGCAGGCGGTCCGCCGGTGACGCGCCGGGGCCGAGAGGTGGCGGGCCGCTGAGGAAGGCGGCCTGGAACCGCTGCTCGGTGTGGTCGAGCAGGGCCATCAGCAGGCCGGTGCGGTCACCGAAGCGCCGGAAGACGGTTCCCTTGCCCACCGAGGCCGCGACGGCGACGGCCTCCATCGTGACATTGGCGACCCCGTGCTCCTCCACCAGGCGGGTGGCGGCCTCCAGCAGCCGCGCGCGGTTGCGCGCGGCGTCGGCGCGGAGCTGCGGCGCGGCAGGCCCGACGGTCAGCTCCAGCGGGACCGGAGCTCCCGAGGGTTCCTGCCCCCTCGGGAAGGGCGGAAGTGGGGTGGACATGAACACAGCGTAACGGCAGACGGGGGCAACTGGACCCTGGTCCGTTTAGCTGCTACAACATTAAACAGACCAGCAAGCGGACCTCGGTCCGCTTTATTGCCGCAATGTTTCGTCCCCGGGAGTTCCCCATGTCCGTACGCATCCTCGCGCTCGTCGGCAGCCTTCGTGCCGGCTCCCACAACCGCCAGCTCGCGGAGGCGGCCGTCAAGCTCGCCCCCGAGGGCGCGGAGATCGAGCTGTACGAGGGGCTCGCCGAGGTCCCGTTCTACAACGAGGACCTTGACGTCGAGGGCAAGGTGCCTGCCGCCGCCACCGCCCTGCGCGAGGCCGCGGGCCGCTCCGACGCCTTTCTGCTCTTCTCGCCGGAGTACAACGGCACGATCACGGCCGTCCTGAAGAACGCCATCGACTGGCTGTCGCGTCCGTACGGCGCCAGCGCCTTCACCGGCAAGCCCGCCGCCGTGGTCGGCACCGCGTACGGTCAGTTCGGTGGCGTCTGGGCGCAGGACGAGGCCCGCAAGGCCCTCGGGATCGCGGGTGCCGCCGTCCTGGAGGACCTCAAGCTCTCCGTTCCCGGCTCCGTGGTCCGCTTCGCCGAGACCCACCCGGTCGACGACGCCGAGGTCGCCGCCCAGCTCACCGAGGTCGTCGCCCGCCTGCACAGCGAGATCGACGCGCCCAGCGCCTCCTGACACGCCTCCCCAGGGCCGGTCCGGTGCACCGGACCGGCCCTTCGCGCGTTCCCGGCAGCCGCCGAACCGCCCCCATCGGTCCCCGGATGTCAGCGATCTTGGCGGAACCAAACCCTCCGGGCCAAGATGCCCGCATGAAGGGTGATCTCTTTTCCAGTGACCACATGGTGCAGCCCGCCGTCACGCCGGGCATGACCATCCAGAACGCCAAGTCGATCAAGTACGCCGTCAACGGCCACATGCTCGCGCGCCAGGGGGCGATGATCGCCTACCGGGGGAATCTGCAGTTCGAGCGCAAGGGCCAGGGCGTCGGCGGCATGCTCAAGCGGGCGGTCACCGGCGAGGGACTGCCGCTGATGACGGTGCGCGGGCAGGGCGAGGCCTGGTTCGCGCACGAGGCGCAGAACTGTTTCATCATCGACATCGAGCCTGGCGACCTGTTCACCGTGAACGGGCGCAACGTCCTGTGCTTCGACTCCACGCTGTCGTACGAGATAAAGACCGTGAAGGGCGCGGGCGTCACCGGCGGCGGCATCTTCAACAGCGTCTTCAGCGGTCACGGCAGACTGGGGCTGATCTGCGAGGGCAACCCGCTGGTGATACCCGTCTCACCGCAGCAGCCGGTGTACGTCGACACGGACGCGGTCGTCGGCTGGACCGCGCAGCTCCACACCTCGCTGCACCGCTCGCAGTCGATCGGCTCGATGATCCGCGGCGGCTCGGGCGAGGCCGTACAGCTGAAGCTGGAGGGCGACGGCGTGGTCGTCGTACGGCCGAGTGAGGCGACTCCGCAGAAGGCACAGCAGCACTGACGCCGGGAGAACGGCCGAAAGGGGCCCCGCCGCCGGGCGGGGCCCCTTCTTCTTGTTCTTCTTGTTGTTCTTGTCCCGTCCGTCAGCGCCCTGCGGCCGGGGTGTTGGCGGTGGTGACATTGACGGCGGCCCACGCCGCGTCCACCGTCCGGTACTCGGTGCTGGTCGCCCCGTACATGTCGGCGGCGGCCTTGAGGGTCGCGGTCCGCGCGTCGTGGAAGTCGGTCGTGGAGACCATGTAGCGGGTCAGCGCGCGGTAGAAGATCGCGGTCGCCTTGGCGCGTCCGATGCCGGTCACCAGCGAGCCGTCGTACGTCGGCGAGTCGTACTTCACACCGCCGATCGTCTTGCGGCCACTGCCCTCGGCGAGCAGGTAGTACGCGTGCGAGGAGACGCCGGAGCCGGCGTGCACCTCGGTGTCGTACGTCGCGGGCGACCAGTAGTCGATGGTGCCCTCCAGCTTGTCCAGGGAGGGGTGGTCGAGGCGGCGCAGGAACTTCTGGGCGAGGCCCAGCTTCTCGCCCATGAGGTAGTTGGGCGGGTTCTTCGGGTTGTTGGCGGAGAACTCGACGTTGGACCCGAAGATGTCGGCGAGGGACTCGTTGAGTGCGCCCGGCTCGCCGTACTGGTTGCCGTGCGCGTCCACCCGGGTGGGTTCGAGGGCGGCGGTGGCGTCGACGACGCCGTGGGTCAGCTCGTGGCCGGTGACGTCCAGGACGACCAGCGGCTTCTTGAACATGTCGCCGTCACCGTCGCCGTAGAGCATGCAGCCGCACGTCGAGTCCCAGAAGGCGTTGCCGACCTTGCGGCCGAAGTGGACCATCGCGCGGGCGCCGGTGCTGTTGTTCTTGATGCCCTTGCGGCCGAAGGTCTTCTTGTAGAAGTCCAGCGTCTGGGTGATGCCGTACTGGGCGTCGACCGCGGTGGTGGTCCGGTTGGCGGTGGTGCCGGTGCCCCACTTGTTGGTGGTGCTGGTGAACTTCGTGCCGCGCGAGAAGGCTTCCAGTTCCGCGCCCTTGGCGTCCCGGGTCTCGGTGTTCCACCGGGTGGGGTCCTTGAGGAGGAAGCTGGTGCGGGCGGTCTGCGTGGTGGTCAGCGTCACCTTGCCGGCGAAGAGGGAGGTGCCGCTGCCGGTGGCCTTGACCGGGTAGCGGGCGGCCGCCGTCACGCCGAGGAGGCCGGACGGCTGGGTGGCCACGCCCGTCACCGGGCTCGCCGTCTCGCCCTTCTCGCGCAGCGTCTTCTCCAGGCGCGGCGAGATGAACTCGTCGCTGTCGGGGGTGTTGCTGCGGATCCGGCCGTTCTGCGCGTCCACGACGACCGTGCGGGAGCCGCCGGCCTCGGTGGTGTCGCTGTCCGTCACGCGCACCTGGTAGGCGAGGGCGGCGGCGCCGTCGCGGGCGTCGACGACGAGTGCGGCGCTGCCCGCGTCGCCCTGGGCGACCGCGGCGGCCTTCTGCTCGGCCTGCTGGGGCGTCAGCTTCGCCTCGGTCGTGGCCGGCTTGACGGCGTGGTCGGCGGCCCGGGTCACGCCCAGGTAGGCGGACTGCTTGCCGAGGTGGACGACGAGGTCGCCGCCGAGCACCGGGAGCCCTTGGTGGCTGCGGACGAAGCGGACGTGCTGCTTGCCGTCCGGGTCCGTCATGACGTCCGTGGCCCGCAGGGTGTCACCCGGGCCGACACCGGTGGCCGGGGCGTGGGCGAACGCGGCGGCCCGGGCGGCCTCCACCGGCGAGGAGGCCGAAGTCGCGGTGCGGGCGGGCGAGTCGGGCGCCGCGAAGGCGGGGCCCATCGGAAGCGTGGCCGCCGTCGTCACCGCGACGGCGATCGCCACGCGGCGTATGTGGGGTCTACGCACTGAGTTCCTTCGAACGGGGGCGGTCGGCGTCGCCAACCGCCCTGAGGCACGGCGCCGTTGAACGCCGTGGGGGCTGTCGGGCCCTCCCGACAGATGCGACGAGGGGGGCGGTGGTTGCCCGACGAGGTCCACCAACCCGCACATGTGATCGACGTCGCAGCGCCTCCGGCCCACAGTGGGGGGAGCCGGAGGCGGGCAGGTGTCAGATCGTGCGGTGGGCGAGGGAGGAGAGGAGCGTCCGCAGGTCCGTGGCGGGACGTGGGGCCAGGGAGGCTTCCGTCAGCAGGGTGTCCGCCGCGGTGAGATGGCGGCGCGCCGCGCCGAGGGCCGCCGAACGACCGCCGGCCCGCTCGATCAGGGTCGCAGCCCGGCGTACGGCGCCGTCGTCGAGGACGGCGGCGGAGTTGAGGAGTTCGGCGAGCGCGGAGCGGCCCGGCGCGGCCAGGGCGGCGAGAACGGGGAGGGTCTTCTTCCCGTGCCGCAGATCACCGTGCACCGGCTTCCCCGTGACGGCCGGATCGCCCCAGATGCCGAGCAGATCGTCGGCGATCTGGAAGGCCACCCCGAGATGGCGTCCGGCGCGGTCCAGGGCGGCGGCGGTCTCCCGCGGCGCGCCCGCCAGCCCGGCGCCGAGGGCCAGCGCGCAGCCGAGCAGGGCACCCGTCTTGTGCTCCGCCATCGCCTCGTACTCCCCCGCACTCACCGCGTCGGGGCCGGTCCACGGGCGGTGGGCGAACAGGAGGTCGTCGGCCTGACCACGGACCAGGTCGCGCGAGGCCCTCGTCAACCACCGTACGGCCGCCGCGGCCTGGGAGTTCGCGGGCGCCGCGGTGAGGGTCTCGACGGCCAGGGCGAAGAGCGCGTCGCCGGCGAGGACAGCTGGGCCGGTGCCGTATGCCTTCCACACCGCTGGGCGGCCGCGGCGCATCACGTCGCCGTCCATGATGTCGTCGTGCAGGAGCGAGAAGGTGTGCAGCAGTTCCACCGCCACCGCGCCCGGCACGCCCGCCTCGGCGGAGCCTCCGGCCGCCTCGGCCCCGAGCACGGCGAGTGCCTGCCGTACGCCCTTGCCCTGGCGATGGGTCGCGGGGGCGCCGCCGACCTCGCAGCGGCCCAGCGCGTAGCCGGCCATCTCCGCCACCCAGGGGTGCAGCCCGTCGATCGCCTCCGCGAGGGCCGGGGCGACCAGTTCGCGGCAGCGCGCCAGGATCTCCGGGGCGGCGGGCGGTGCCGTCAGGACCGTACGGGGAGAGGTCATCGGGCGGCCTCCGTGTCCGCGCCCTCCGCCGGGGCGAGGCCGAGTTCCGTCCGCGCCCGTTCGACCATCGCCCGGGCGTGGCGCAGCCCGATGCCCTCCAACACCTTGGCCAGTTCGGTGAGTTCGGCGGCGGTCTCGGCGTGATCGCGGCCGAGCCTGGCCAGGGACTTGACCAGCCCGAGCCGGGACAGCGCCCGTCCGCGCGGCTCGCTCATCGCCTCGAACTCCGCCAGTGCCTGCGCGTAGAGGTCCCGGGCCCGCTCATAACGCCCGGCCCGGTAGAGGACGTTGCCGCGCATCTTGTGGTTGTAAGCGAGCGCCCCGGACAGGTTCATCGCCCGGCAGGACACCTCGGCCTCGCTCAACAGTGCCAGCGCGCGGTCCGGGTCCCGGTCGCGTACGGAGACGATGTCCGCGAGGCCGCGCAAAGCCCAGGCGTGGCCGCGCCGGTCCTCGGCGCGCGCGGAGATCTCGGCCGCTTCCTCAAACATGGCGTACGCGGTGTCGTAGGCGCCGGTGTTGCGGTGTATCTGCGCGATGCCCTCCAGGGCCCACACGGTGTGGCGGGCCTCGCCGCGGCTGCGGGCCTCGGCCAGCAGCTGTTCGTGCAGGGCGGTCACGGCGGCGTAGTCGCCCTGGATACGGCCGGTCTCCGCCATGCCCGCCAGGGAGTAGCCGCGTACGACGACGTCCCCGGCCTGCTTGCCGAGTTCGGCGGCCAGTCGCAGCAGCCGCCAGGCCAGCGGGAACGCCCCGCGCTGGCGGGCCAGGGTGCCGCCGCTCCACAGCGCCCATGCCATCGCGCCGGTGTCCCCGGCCTCGCGGGCGGTGCGGTAACTCGCCTTCCACGCCCGGTCGGCGTCGGCCACCTGTCCGAGCCTGCGGTGCGCCTCGGCGACCGCCAGGCCCGAACGGGCCGCCTCGGCACGGGCACCCACGCGCTCGGCGGCGCGCAGCTGCTCGGTACCCGCCGCCAGGACATCGGTCAGCGAGGAGTTCACGGACAGGGTGGTCAAAGCGCCCTGGTATTCCGGGGCGAAGGCCTTGCCGTACATGGATCCCTTTCGATCGGCCGACTTTCACGGGTAGGCGGCATCCGGCGACTCGACTATGCACCTCACGTATACACGCCTTGTATACACGGAGCGTATAGTGTGCTGGATTTCCACTCGGGAATCCGTGCTCCGTCGCGGTTGTCACGTCGCCCACCCGTTGCCGATCAAGACGGCGACGGCGTGCGCCAGGTTGCCTGCCGCGAAAAAGAAGCGCGAACCGCCCTCGTCGCAGGCATAGTTGGGCCCCGTGTCAGACAGAGAACCAGAAGCGCAAACGATCCCCGAAGGCCCGATGCGTCCCGGCGAGTTCCCGATCGACGCCTCGCTCGTGCGACGACTGCTGGCCGCGCAGTTCCCACGGTGGGCCGAGCTGCCCCTGAAGCGCTTCCCCTCGGCGGGTACCGTCAACGCCCTGTACCGGCTCGGCGACGACCTGGCCGTACGCCTCCCCCGGATCGCAGGGGGCGCCGAGGACGTGGGCAAGGAAGCGCACTGGGTGCCGCGGCTCGCCCCACTGCTCCCGGCCGCCGTCCCCGAGATCCTCGCCACCGGCACCCCCGGCGAGGACTACCCGTGGCCCTGGATGGTGCAGCGCTGGCTCGACGGCGAACCCCCGCGTGCCGGCCGTCTCACCGATCCGCTGGCCCTGGCCGCCGACCTCGGCGCCTTCGTGGCCGCGCTGCGCCGGGTCCGGCTGCCCGACGGGCCGACCGCCTACCGGGGTGTGCCCCTGTCCACCGTCGATGCCACGACACGCGCCGCGCTCGACGAGCTGCGCGGCACGATCGACACATCTGCCGCCACGGCCGCCTGGGAGGCGGCGCTCGCCGCGCCCGCGTGGACCGGTCCGCCCATGTGGGTCCACTCCGACCTGATGCCCGGCAATCTGCTCGCCCGCGGGGGCCGGCTCGACGCCGTACTGGACTTCGGCACCGTCGGCGTCGGCGACCCGGCCTGCGACCTCATCCCGGCCTGGAACCTGCTCCCCGCCAAGGCGCGGGACACCTTCCGGCAGGCGGCGGGCGCCGACGACGCCACCTGGGCACGGGGGCGCGGCTGGGCCCTGTCCATGGCGCTCATCCAGCTCCCGTACTACCGCGTCACCAATCCGGTGATCGCCGCCAACGCCGAGCACGTCATCCACGCGGTCCTCACGGAGGCCGACATCCTCGCGGAGGCCGGTGTCAGGCCCTGAGCATCACAATGGAACGTATATTCGAATACGGAGTACGCTGGGGGCATGTCCACGCACCTCCAGGGCTCGCTGTTCGACCAGACCGACGAGCTCCACCTCAGTCAGTTGAACGCGCTGCGCCGGACGGCCCTGGGCGACGGGGCCTGGATCGACCTGTTGCCCGGATGGCTCAGCGGCGCCGACGCCCTGTTCGCACGGCTCGTCGACGAGGTGCCGTGGCGGGCGGAGCGGCGGCAGATGTACGAGCACGTGGTGGACGTACCGAGGCTGCTCGCGTACTACCGGGCGGGCGACGCGCTGCCGCACCCGATCCTCGACGAGGCGCGACAGGCGCTGTCCGAGCACTACGCCCGTGAGCTGGGCGAACCGTTCACCACCGCGGGCCTGTGCTACTACCGGGACGGCCGCGACAGCGTGGCCTGGCACGGGGACCGGATCGGGCGGGGCGCTCGGGAGGACACCATGGTCGCGATCCTCTCCGTGGGCGCTCCGCGCGACCTGTTGCTGCGCCCGCGCCGCGGCGGGGAGACCGTACGGCGCCCGCTCGGACACGGCGACCTGATCGTGATGGGAGGCTCCTGCCAGCGCACCTGGGAGCACGCCATTCCCAAGACGGCGCGGGCGGCGGGGCCTCGGATCAGCGTCCAGTTCCGTCCGAACGGCGTGAACTGAGACGGAGGCGGGCGTTCGTGTCCGGCAGCGCCCTTCGCCTCACGGCGTCAGGAGGGCCTGGACCGTGGGGCCGTACCGGTCGACGATGTCCTCGATCGCGGTCGCGCGCAGCCGGGTGCCGCGTGCGATGCCGTACATCGCGCCGAGGCCGAGCAGTGTGCCGACGGCGAGTTCGGCGCGCAGGTCCGCGTCGGGGCCGCTCAGCCGCAGGGCGAGGCGGTCGCTGACCTGGGTGCGGAAGTTGGCGCGCATGATGTCGCCCTGGTCGCCCTGGCGCGGGGCGAAGATGATCCGCAGCACGGGGTCGGCTCCTCGCTCGGTCTGGCCGACGAGCACCTGGCGGACCATGTGGGGCCCGAGGCGGTCCAGGGGTGCGTCCAGGAGGGCGGCGGCGTCCGTCTCGAAGGACATCACGCGCCCGAAGAGCGCGTCCTTGTTCCCGAAGTACTTGAGGATCAGCGGAGCGCTCACCCCCGCCCGGTCGGCGATCGCCTTGAGCGTGATGTCCGCGTGGGCGTGCCGGGCCATCAGATGGCGGGCCGCGCGGAGGATGGCCGCCTTCGTGGCCTCGGCGTCGCGGCGCGGTGGGGCGATCGGGGTCGCGCTGAGGCCGGGGGGCGGAGTGGACACGGTGCTCAGGCTCCTTCGAATGCCTCGTCCCGAGGCGCGTCCGAACTGCCGGAGGCCCGTCGGGTGTCACGGAGGGTGGGGTCGCCGGGTATGACGAGGGCGGCGGCACAGGCCACCAGTGCGACCGTACCCGCCATGGCGAAGGCCAGCAGATAGCCGTGCAGCGTGGGGATCGGGGCGCCGCCGACGAAGCTGGTGTGGTGGACCAGGATGGCGGCGACGGCGGCGCTGCTCACGGCCTGGCCGACGGTGCGCATCAGCACGTTGACACCGTTCGCGGACGCGGTCTGCCCGGCGGGCACGGCGCGCAGGATGAGGGTGGGCAGCGCCGAGTAGGAGAACGCCGTGCCCATCGCGCAGACCGCGGAGCCCAGCAGGATCACCAGCAGGCTGTGGCTGTTGATGATGCGTATGCCGTAGCCGGCGGCGATGACCAGGGTGCCGAGGGCCAGCGTCACCCGGGCACCGCGGGCCGCCGAGATACGCGCCGAGACCGGCGAGAGCAGCAGCATGATCACCCCGCCGGGCAGCATGACCAGGCCCGTCGCCACGATGGACAGTTCGAGGCCGTAGCCGGTCGCCTTGGGCGCCTGTACCAGCTGCGCCGTCACCAGGGAGTTGGCGTAGAAGGCGAAGCCCGTCAGGAGCGCCGCGATGTGAGGCAGGGCGACGCGGGGGCTGGTCGCCAGTTTCAGGTCGACCAGGGGGCGTGCGGCACGCAGTTGCTGAGCCCACCACAGGCCGAGGACGCAGACGCTCCCGACGAACAGGCCGAGGATCCGGGGGCTGGTCCAGCCCCACTGGCCGCCCTGTGACACCCCCAGCAGCAGACAGGAGAGCCCCAGGGCCAGGCCCAGCGCGCCGGTCATGTCGAAGCGGCCCGGCTCGCGGACGGGCGACTCGCGCACCGCCCACCAGGCCAGCGCCGTCCCGACGGCGCCGATCACGGTCGTCCCCCAGAACATGACGTGCCAGCTGGCGTACTGGACCACCATCGCGGCGATCGGGAGGCCGAGGGCGGCGCCGATCCCGACGGTGGAGCTCATCAGCGCCACCGCGGAGCCCGTGCGCTCGGGCGGCAGTTCGTCCCTCAGGAGACTGATCGACAACGGTACGACGGCGGCCGCGGCCCCCTGCAGGGCTCGGGCCGCGATGAGTATGCGGATGTCGGACGTGAGGGCGCACATGAGCGAGCCGACCGTCATCATCCCCAGGGCGATCAGCAGCACCTTCTTCTTGCCGTACATGTCGCCGGCGCGGCCCAGCACGGGGTTGAGCACCGCTCCGGTCAGCAGCGTCGCCGTCACCATCCAGGACACGGCACCCGCCGACGCACCCGTCAGCCGCGGCAGGTCGGGCAGCAGCGGCACGACCACCACCTGCATGACGGCCATGAGACTCCCGCCGAGCGCGAGGACCGGGACCGTCAGTCGGTCACGCAGTGCCACCATGAACTCTCCAGAAGTCGGCGCGAAGAGGGGGGTGAATAGCAATTCACCATAGCTGGTGAATCGCCATTCACCCAATGGGCTCCCTACTTCAGGGGCACGGCTTCGGCGTAGTCGGATGGCGTCCGATTCATGGCTGAGCGAGGTCGACTTCGGCAAGATCGAAACCCTTCGCATCGCGCCATGCCGCGGGAGGGGCGGCGGTATCCCACCATGGTGCGAAATCGCCGCCCGCCCTCCGACCCAACCCTTGCTACACCTATCGAGATTCGATAGATTCCCATCGTAGCTCGATGGAAGGATGGGTCATGGGAAAGCTGACAGTGCGCGCGCTGCGCGCCGTGCTCGTGGTGGTGCTCACCGGCACCGTGTTCGTACAGGCATTGATGGTGTGGGCGTTGGTCAGCGGGAGCGACCCGGAGGACGGCTCGCTCCCGCTGACCCCGCTGCGCGTGATCACGATCCTGGGCATCGGGGCGGCCCAGGTCGCCCTGGTCTGTGTATGGCGACTGGTGACGATGGTGCGACGCGGAACCGTGTTCTCCCACGCCGCCTTCCGGTACGTGGACGTCATCATCGGCGCGATCGTTGCGGCTGCTCTCGTGTGGTTCGCGGTCACGGGCATCAATGCGCCCGGCCAGCGGGACGACCCGGGCGTCACCCTCATCATGGGCGGGGTCGGCGTGGCCATCCTGGGGGTCGCGCTCATCGTGCTCGTGCTGCGGATGCTGCTCGCCCAGGCCGTCGCGCGCGACGTCGAAGCGGCGCAGATGCAGGCCGAGTTGGACGAGGTGATCTGATGCCGATCGCCGTCGACATCGACGTGATGCTGGCCAGGCGGAAGATGTCCGTGGGCGAGCTCGCAGACCGCGTAGGGATCACGCCCGCCAACCTGGCGGTACTCAAGAACGGCCGCGCCAAGGCGGTGCGCTTCGCGACGCTCGCCGCGCTCTGCGAGGTGCTCAAGTGCCAGCCGGGCGACCTGCTTCGCTGGGAGGCCGAGGACACCGCGGGCGAATGAACCGTGGCTGCCGACACGTCATCGCCGATCCCGCTTGCCTTTGACCGACTCCGCGAGCATCCCGGGGCCGCACCCGGGGAGATCCCGGGCCTGCTGGAGCGTCTGGCCGAGGTGCCCGACCCTCGCGATCCGCGCGGCGTACGGCACGCTCCGGTCGTCATGCTTGCGCTGACCGCGTGCGCGGTTCCGGCCGGAGCGACCTCCCTGTAGACGGTGATGTCGCGGGACGGGTCCTGGCGCTTCATCAGGTCCTGGCACTTCATCAGGATCGAGAAGTACAGGCTCGCGGGTCCGCCACCGACGCACGCGATCTTCACGCGCACTCCCATTCCTCACGTAAAGCGGTCAATTGATCACGTAGAGTGACAAGCGGGTGCGACCCCCGCGGTTCGCGCCAGCTTGCGGGCGTGAGCCGCGCCACCCACCGCCGGCCGGCCCGGGAAGATCATCGCCGGAGCGTCCACCGGCCGGAGGAATTCCGCCTTCCGGTCGCTCGCGGGCACCCTCACAACAAGATCATCTTCGTTCAACCTTGCACGACATTTACTTAATTGTCCTGATCGTGGCCAACCGACATCCGGCGATTTCTCCCGCTCTCCGACGAACCGATAGGCATATCGGGTCATCGACCGAGCTTGATCGCAGGAGGTCTCCGCATGCCGGAACTCACCCGCCGCCGTGCCCTCGGGGCCGCGGCCGCCCTCGCCGCCGCGGCCGGCACCCAGACCGTCACCGTGGCCAGGGCCTCGGACATCGGACACCACGGCGGGCCCGAGGCCTTCGACGAGGTGTACCGGGGCCGTCGCATCACGGGCCGTGCCGCCGGCGGCGGCGGCCACCACCATGAACACGGCGCCGGGTACGCGGTGTTCATCGACGGGGTCGAGCTGCATGTGATGCAGAACGCCGACGGCAGCTGGATCAGCGTCGTCAGCCACTACGACCCGGTGCCCACCCCGCGCGCCGTCGCCCGCGCCGCGGTCGTGGAACTCCAGGGGGCACCTCTCGTCCCCCTCGGCATGCCCATGCCCATGCCCATGCCCATACCTCAGCAGTGACCCAGCCCCGTCAGCGCACCGTGGAGTCCCGCACATGACCGTACGCAAGAACCAGGCGAACCTGACCGCCGACGAGAAGCGGCGTTTCGTCGACGCGCTCCTCCAGCTGAAGCGCAGTGGCCGGTACGACGCCTTCGTCACCACGCACAACGCGTTCATCCTCGGTGACACGGACAACGGCGAACGGACGGGCCATCGTTCGCCCTCCTTCCTGCCCTGGCACCGCAGATTCCTGCTGGAGTTCGAGCGGGCGCTGCAGTCCGTGGACGCCTCCGTCGCCCTCCCGTACTGGGACTGGAGCACCGACCGTTCGCCCCGTTCCACCCTGTGGGCCCCCGACTTCCTCGGCGGCACCGGGCGCAGCCTGGACGGCCGGGTGATGGACGGCCCCTTCGCGGCCTCCGCGGGCAACTGGCCGATCAGCGTGCGCGTCGACGGCCGTACGTATCTGCGGCGTTCGCTCGGCAGCGGCGTCCGTGAGCTGCCGACCCGCGCGGAGGTGGACTCCGTGCTCGCCATGGCGACGTACGACATGGTGCCCTGGAACAGTTCCTCGGACGGTTTCCGCAATCACCTCGAGGGCTGGCGCGGCGTCAACCTCCACAACCGGGTGCACGTCTGGGTCGGCGGCCAGATGGCCACCGGTGTCTCCCCCAACGACCCCGTGTTCTGGCTGCACCACGCCTACATAGACAAGCTCTGGGCCGACTGGCAGCGCCGCCACCCCGCCTCCGGCTATCTGCCGCTCTCCGGCACTCCCGACGTCGTGGACCTCGACGAGACCATGAAGCCGTGGAACGACGTGAAACCGGCGGACCTGCTGGATCACACCGCGTTCTACACCTTCGACACCGTCTGACCGCGCGTTCACAGACCCGTTCCCGGTCGCCTCTCCTCACCGGGAGGGGCGACCGGGCCTCACACCTCTCGTCCACGCGTCCTCCACCAGCCAGCCGTCCGCGTACCCGATCCGTACGTACGTCGCGGTCGTGGCCGTCTCGCCCTGACGCGGCAGGACAACGGGGCGCTCGGTGAGGACGACGGCGCCCTCCAGGCGCCACCAGGCGCCCACCTGGTACAAGGCCTCCTGCAGGGCTTCCAGCGCGCGTGAGCCGGGCAGCCCGGCGGCGGCGAGCATGCGGCGCCAGTGGATCAACTCCCTTACGGCGGACCAGCTGTCCAGCCTGCCGCCGAACTCCTGCCAAAAGCCCGGTCCGCAGCCGTCCGTCGCCCGCCGCCGGGAGTTGCCCGCGCATCCGTTCCTCCGCCCGCCGCGCGAACTCCGGCGCGAGCCGCAACGGCGGACCGGCGACGAGGTCGGTGAACAGTGTCCCGTCGAGCCGGTCCTCCCCTCCCGCCCGTGGCACAGTACCCAGGAGGCCGGGGCGCCGCCCAGCGGAGAGTCCCCACCGTCCGCGTCGGCCACGGCGGGCGAGGAGTACACGGCCCCGCTCGGGCGAACCGTCCGGGTCGGCGTCGACCACACCGGCGGTGAACACGCGGTTCACCCGTCGGGCCGCGGCGACCTCCCGGGCGGCCCGGCGCCGGAAGTCACCGTCGTCCGCCAGTTCCGGGCACACCACCTTGACCGCGACCGCCCGCCCTCCCGGCGAGCGCCCAGGTAGACGCGCCCCATCCCGCCCGCACCGAGCCGCGCCACGATCCGGCATCGCCCCGCGTGTCGCGGGTCCCCCGCCTCCGGCGCCTCGAACGCCTCCACACAACCCCCTGCCAAGGCCCCACGCACTTCGGGGGCTGTCCGCCGAGTGTTCGGCGGACAGCCCCCGAAGGAGACCGAAGCAGGGAAAGTACTAGGCGTTGCTCGGCTCGGCCGTACGGCACTCGGGGTGCCCCCAGCCCTGGCCGTTCTTGGCGATGGACTCGCCCGCCGCGTAGGAGCGGCCGCAGACGCAGCGGCCCGGGAACTTGGCCTTGATCGTGCGGGCCGACGTGCCCTGCCTGGGTGTCTTGGCGGAGGCCGTGGCCGTGGTGCGACGGCGGCCGGCGCCGGAGGGGGCCGGGGTGTCGGGGGACGGCGGGGGCTCCGGGGAGCCGAGGTCGCTGCCGGCGGGCTGCTGGACGATGGCGGCCTGGCTCGCGGCGCGGTCGGCGAAGTCGTTCAGCCGGTCGCCGTCGACCTGGTGGGCGGGGACGTAGCGGAACTCCACGGTGCGGCCGTCGAGGAGTTCGTCGATGCGGGCGACCAGTTCCTGGTTGGCGACCGGCTTTCCGGAGGCCGTCTTCCAGCCCTTGCGCTTCCAGCCGGGCAGCCAGGTCGTGACGGCCTTCATCGCGTACTGGGAGTCCATCCGGATCTCCAGCGGGACGTCCGGCGCGATCGCCGTCAACAGGCGCTCCAGCGCGGTGAGTTCGGCGACGTTGTTCGTCGCCGTGCCCAGCGCTCCCGCCTCCCAGCGGGTCGGCGTCTCCGCGCCGTCGGCCACGACCCACGCCCATCCGGCCGGTCCCGGGTTTCCCTTCGAAGCCCCGTCACAGGCGGCCACCACACGTTCAAGCATGTCCCCGATCATGTCACGGTCCGGCGGCGGCTCCCCGCATGGGCCGCAGCAGGCTCTCCCGGACCCGGGGGCTGGTGCCGAGCAGCCGCAGACCCAGCACCGTCGCCGTGTGCAGGACGTATTTGCCGTCACGGTGGCTGGCGACCAGTCCCCCGTCGCGCAGCACGCCGATCTGGTAGCTGGCGCTGGGCAGCGCGATCCCCACGGCCTCGGCCACCTCGGAGGTGGTGCGGGCACTCTGTCCGGCGACCTCGGTCAGCACGGCGGCCCTGGTGCGGCCGAGCAGGCGCTCGACCCCGTCGTCCGTACCGTCCGCGACGGCGAGCGGAGTCTTCGCCACCGGGTAGACGAGCACGGGATCCAGACCGGGGTCCGCCAGCGCGGTCGGTCTGCGCCAGCAGAAGTAGGAGGGCACCAGGAGAAGTCCTCGGCCCTCCAGATACAGGTCGCGCTGGACGGGATAGTCCACTTCCAGCACCGGGGCACTCCAGCGCGCGACGGGGCGCAGGCTCTCCAGCAGTGCCTGGGTACCGCCGTCGAGGAGGGCTCGGGCGCGCACCCCGACATCGTTTCCCACCGCCGTGCGGATGTGCGGCCAGTGCGGTTCCAGCAGACCGCGGAAGTAGATCCCCAGGGAGTTCGCCAGCACCTTGAGCGCGTCGCTGCCCGGTCTGCCCAGCGAGACGGTCCAGTTCGGGACCGGGCGCGACTCGGCCAGCCGCGTCAGTTCGCGGACCAGTTGCACACGCGGTGTGCGCAGCACTTGGTCGAGTCCGGCGGAAAGACCGCCGCCGGTGACCGGCGGGGTGAGGAAGTCCGGAATGTAGCCGGTGGCGGGAATCAGGGCGCGCAGCGGGCGCAGTGCGCGGCCCAGGTTCGAGTCGCCGGAGAATCGTTGCCGCGCCGAGCGGCGCCAATGTCCGAATTCCAGCGGTCCCTGGCCGGTTTCCAGACGGCAGACACTGCACATCAGTTCCCACAGGGGATCAGGCTGCCGGGCCACTCGAATGTTCTGCAGATCGTCCGAAGTGAAGTGAATGCGGAGCATGGGGTCTCTTTCGCTCGCAATCCTTGTGGGGGGTTCGGCCGCTCGAACGTGCCGCAACCACAAGAGGGGACGAGCACCGCATGCGCATGGTTGCCCCGGAGACAAGAGGCCCCGGCCCGCCCCGGAGGAATTCCGCCATTCTCCGGGGCGGCCGGTCCGCGGGGGTTCCGCGGTCCGTTCAGGGCCGGTCCGCGGGGGTTCCGCGGTCCGTTCAGGACACGTCGGTCGCCTTGGGCATCGCGCCCTCTGTCGTCTTGACGTCGATCACGGAGAACGCCGCGCCCTGCGGGTCGCTGAGCGCGGCGAACCGGCCGAACGGGCTGCTCATCGGCCCGAAGCGGAGAATCGCGCCCCGTTCGGTGGCCTTCGCGACCGCGGCGTCGCAGTCCTCGACGGTGAAGTACACGTTGAAGTACGGCGGGACCTCGGGCGGGAAGTCGTCCGTCATCCGCATCCGGCCGAGGACCGGATCCTCGCCCAGGTCGTACAGCCTGAAGTCGACGGCGGCGTCGTCCAGCTGCTTCATGCGGTACCCGAAGACGGCCGAGAAGAAGGTGTCCGACTTCTCGGGCTCACGGGTGAAGACCTCGGCCCAGCAGTACGCGCCGGGCACACCCCGGGCCTCGAAGCCCTCGTGCCGGCCGGCCTGCCAGACGCCGAAGACGACCCCGCTCGGGTCCCGGGCGATCACCATCGTGCCGAAGTCGCCCACCTGCATCGGCTCCATCAGCACCTCGCCGCCGTCGGTCCGGATCTTCCGGGCGGTGGCGTCGACGTCGGGCGACGCGAGATACAGACACCAGGCGGACTGGCCCTCCTGGCCGGGCATCGGCGGGACGACGGCGGCCACCGCCTTGCCGTTCGCGTAGGCCTGGGTGTAGTTGCCGTACTCCGAGGACGACTCGCCGAACGTCCAGCCGAGCACCTCACCGTAGAAACTCTTCGCTCCCTCGACATCGCTGAACATCGCGTCCGCCCAACAGGGCGTTCCCTCGGGCTGTACGGCCATGGCGTTCCACTCTTCCCGTTTCGTCATGATTCATTCAGGTTTCACGCTAGCCAGCCTCCGTCCGGGCCGCGCGCCGAGCGGGGTGCCCTGGACGACACTGGAGAGTGGCCTCGGGTGGTCGTCGACGGGACGGGGACACGGGATGATGCACGCGTGGGAAGTCGGTCGGCCCGGGCCGATCGAGGGGGAACCGCTGCGTTTCGTCGAGCGGCCGATCCCGGTGCCGGGGGCCGACGAGCTTCTCGTGCATGTGCGCGTGTGCGGGGTGTGCCGCACCGACCTGCACGTCAGCGAGGGAGACCTGCCGGTGCGGCGGCCCCGGGTGACGCCGGGCCACGAGGTCGTCGGTGTGGTCGCGGCGACGGGCGAGGACGTGCTCGACCACGCGGTCGGCGACCGGGTGGGCGTGGCCTGGCTGCGCCGTACGGACGGCACGTGCGGGTACTGCGCGCGCGGGTCCGAGAACCTCTGCGCGGCCTCGCAGTACACGGGCTGGGACGCCGACGGCGGCTACGCGGAGTACACGACCGTCCCGGCGGCCTTCGCCTACCGGCTGCCCGGTGAGGTGGACGACGTCGCGCTGGCTCCGCTGCTGTGCGCGGGCATCATCGGCTACCGCGCGCTGCTGCGGGCCGCGCTGCCGCCCGGCGGACGGCTCGGCCTGTACGGGTTCGGGGGCAGCGCCCATCTGTGCGCGCAGCTGGCCCTCGCGCAGGGCGCCACCGTGCACGTACTGACGCGCGACCCGGCCGCTAGACGGCTCGCGCTGGAACTCGGGGCCGCGTCCGCCCGGGGCGCGTACGACGAGCCGCCCGAGCCACTGGACAGCGCGATCCTGTTCGCGCCGGTCGGCGATCTGGTCCCGGTCGCGTTGCGGGCCCTCGACCGGGGCGGGATCCTGTCGGTCGCCGGGATCCATCTGAGCGACACCCCGCCACTGCACTACGAGAGCGACCTGTTCTACGAGAAGGAGCTGCGCAGCGTCACCTCCAACACCCGCCGGGACGGGCAGGACTTCCTGGCACTGGCGGCCCGCCACGGCGTACGCGCCACGACGCACGCCTACCCGCTGTCCGAGGCACAGCAGGCCCTGCGGGACCTCAAGACCGGCCGTTTCGACGGGGCGGCCGTGCTGGTGAACGACTTTCCGCCGCGCACCTGAGCATGCGCGCCCGCGACGCGCGTGCGTGGATGGACCTCAGACGTGTGTGCGACGGTGGAGGTGGCATGACGGGCCGAGGCGGTGAGGACGCTACGGGGGCGGGGGCGTCGTTCGCCGCGATGGAGGACGCCGTCGAGGCGATCGGCACCACCCTGGACGAGCGGACCACCTGCAAGGAGCTCGCGGAGTTCGTGTGCCGGGAGGTCTGCGACGCCGCCGCGGTGGATCTGCTGCCCACCGACGTCCCGGCCGCAGAGCACTCGCACGAGCCGAACCTGACCCGTGTCGCCACGGGTGGCCGTTCCGAGCTGCTCACCCCTTGGACCGCGCACGGCGCCCGGCCGCTTTCCGTCCAGGCGCTCGACGAGGGGCTTCCGATCACGGCGTCGCTCGACCTGTCCGGCACGGTCCCCCGGGAGGTCATGACGGTGCCGCTGCTGGCACACGGCCACCTGTACGGAGTGCTGCTGGCCGTCCGACAGGGGCAGGCCTTCAGCGACCGGGGCACCGCCGTCACGCACTACGCGGCACGGCTCGCGGCCGTCCACCTCGGCCACTCACGGCAGCACGACGCCGTACGCGACACCGTGCTGTCCCTGCAGCGGGCGCTGCTGTCCGAACCGGGCCGCCCGCATCCCAACCTCGACCTCGCCACCCGCTATCTGCCGTGCGGCAGCAGCGTCCTGGTGGGCGGGGACTGGTTCGAGACCGTACGGCTGCACTTCGGACGCACCCTGCTGGTGGTGGGCGACGTCATGGGGCACGGGCTGGACGCCGCGGTGGACATGAACGCGTACCGCTCGATGCTGCGCTACGTCGCCTCCACGGATCTGCCGCCACACCGGGTGCTGCGCCGCCTGGACGCGGCCGTGTCCGAGGACGGCGCCCGGCGCCCGGCGACCGCTCTGCTCGTCCAGGTCGATCCGGCCCGCGGCACGGCCGTGCTGGCCAGCGCCGGGCATCTGCCGCCGGTCGTGTTCGCCGGGGACGGCACCGGGGAACTCCTGCAGCTGACGGTCGGGCCGCCGCTGGGCACCGGCGTGGGCGGCTACGAGGCGGTCTCGCGCGCGCTCGCTCCCGACGACACCCTGGTGATGTTCACCGACGGTCTGGTGGAGCGGCGCGGCGAGGACATCGACGCCTCGCTCGCCCGGCTGGCCGGGCTGCGGCTGCCTCCCGGGACCGGTGTCGACGCGGCTCTCGACACGGTCCTCGTATGGCTCGACGCCCGGCACGCGGAGGACGACGTGGCGCTGCTGGCAGCCCGCATCCGCCACCGCCCCCCGGTCTGAGGCCCGACGCCGCCGTGACCGACGTACGTCTTCCGCCTTCTGCCCCGCTGTGCTTGCCTGGGGACCCTTTTCGGCGGGCGGGGCGGGGGTTGCTTCATGCGGAGGCCGTGGATCGTGGGGGTGTTGTTGGCCGGGCTGCTGCTCGGCGCGTGCGGGGATCCCGCGTCGGGACCGGAGCAGTCGCCGCCGGATCCCGCGTTGCCCACGGCCGCTCCGTCACTAGCCACGACCACCCGCCAGCGCCCCGCCGCCTCACCCACGGCTCCCATCACAGTTGACGCAGCGGCGAAGGCGCCCACCGTTGTCTACCTCGGGGATTCGCTCGCCATGGAGAGCCAGAAGGTGCTCGGGCAGTCGCTCCGGGAGGAGGTGAGCGCCCGTTACACGAGCGCCCCCTACTCCGGCACCACCCTCTGCGACTACCTGGAGGGGACCGGTGAGCGATCCCTCGTACCGCCCCCGGACAAGGCCGCCGCGCTGGTGCGCTCGCTGCGGCCGGACTTCGTGGTGCTCCAGTTCTGGGGCAACTCCTGGGGCTACACGCCCTGCATGGACGGCATCACGTACGACAAGGAACCGGCGACGTACTTCAAGCGGTACGAGGCGGACATGAAGCGGCTGACCGAACAGATCGCGGACGCGGGTGGCGCGCGGCGGCCCCGGATCGTCTGGGTGTCGCAGGGCCCGGACCCGATCACCCCCGAGCGGATCCGGAGCGTGAACGCGCTCTACAAGGCACAGGCCGCGGCCTCCCACGACCTGCTCGCCGACGCCGGGAGGACGGTGAGCCCGGCGACGGCCCGCTACACGTGGGCGCAGTACCTGCCGTGCACCGCGTACGAGCACGACCATCCGGCGTACTGCACCGCGCCGGGCCGCGACCGCACCGCCCTCCACCGCGACGACGACTATCTGCACTTCTGCCTGGCGCCGACCACGTCCACGCCGAAGCCCTGCCCGGTCCGCTCCCCCGGCATCGTGCGGATCACGCGCGAGATCACCCGGGTGATAGCGGACCGCGTCGGCTGACGGTCCTCAGGGCTGCCCCGCCGGGGTCTTGTGGCGGGGCCGGTCGGGGTGCGGCGGCAGGTGTTCCTCGGCCCAGACCGCCAGGGCTGCGAGCGGGATGAGGAAGGCGTTGCCGTGCGGGGTGAGGGTGTACCGCGAACGCAGCGGTGGTCCGTGCTGGACGGTTCGGGTGAGGAGTCCGGCGACGGCCAGTTCGTGGAGGCGGTCGGCGAGCATGCGGTCGCTGATGCCGGGCACGCGCTCGCGCACCTCGCCGAATCCGGCGGGGCCCTGGGCGAGTGCGACGAGGAGCAGGCCGTTCCAGCGTTTGCCGAGCAGGGCGAAGGCGCGGGTCAGGGCGGGGATGGTCGGGGAGAGTTCGGGTTCCTGGGGGTCCGTTTGAGCGTATGGGTTCGTCATGGTGCGCTCCAGCGGCGGGAGGACCGTGCCCGCCCCGCGGCGCGTGGCCGCGGGGCGGGCACGGTTTTCCCTGTCCGTCCGTCGTGGTGATGCCGGGGTGGGCGTCAGCCCATGTGGACCGGGGCGGCGCCTTCGGTGTGCTGCTGCTTGCCGGCGTTGATGGCGAACGCGGTGACGAGCAGACCGGCCAGGAACATGACCGCGGCGGCGAGGAAGGCCATCGTGTAGCCGTGGGTCAGTGCGTCCCCCGCCTTGGTCACCAGGGCGAAGTCCTTGGTGGCCAGGCCCCGGTAGAGGGAGCCGGCCGCCTCGGGCAGCTTGTCGTCGGCCGCGGAGGTGGAGATCGTCGACAGGATGGCGAGGCCGAGCGCGCCGCCGATCTGCTGGGCGGTGTTGAGCAGTGCGGAGGCGACACCGGTGTCCTGGTGGGAGACGCCGCTGACCGCTCCGAGTGTCATCGGGACGAAGCTCATGCCCAGGCCCAGGGCGGTCACGAACATCGCCGGCATCAGATGCGCGGTGTAGGAGGAGTCCGGCTCCAGGGTGGCGAACCAGAACATGCCCACGGCCGCGACCAGCAGGCCGGGGCCGGCGATCAGGCGCGGCGCGAGGTGGGCGACCAGCTTGGAGCTGACGCCCGCTGCCATCGCCATGCCGAAGCTGAACGGCAGGTAGGCGAAGCCGGTCCTGACGGGGCTGTAGCCGAGGATCAGCTGCATGTAGAGGGTCAGGAAGTAGAAGGTGGCGAACATGCCCGCGCCGATGAACAGCATGGTGGCGTAACTGCCCGACCGGGTCCGGTCCTTGAAGAGGCGCAGCGGCATCATCGGGTCGGCGGTGCGGGCCTGGAGGAACAGGAAGGCGGCCAGGAGTACGGCCGCGGCGGCGAAGGAGACGAGGGTGAGGCCGCCCGTCCAGCCGTCCTCGCCACCCCGGGTGATGCCGTAGACCAGGGCGATCAGGCCGCCGGTGCCGGTGATCGCGCCGGGGACGTCGAGGCGGCCGGGGTGGCGCTCCGCCTCGACCAGGGTGCGGGTGCCCGCCAGAACGGCCAGGCCGATGGGGATGTTGACGAAGAACACCCAGCGCCAGTCGAGAACATCGGTGAGCGTGCCGCCGAGCAGCAGGCCGACGGTGGCGCCTACACCGCCCATCGCCGCGTACACGCCCATCGCGGTGTTGCGCGACTTTCCGGCCGGGAACGTCGTGGTGATCAGGGCCAGGGCGCTGGGCGCGGCGAGTGCGGCACCGACGCCCTGCAGGACGCGCGCGCCGATCAACAGGCTCTCGTTCGGGGCCAGTCCGCCCAGTAGGGAGGCGAGGGTGAAGACGGCTATGCCGACCTGGAACATCTTCCGCCGGCCGAAGAGGTCACCCGCCTTCCCGCCGAGCAGGAGCAGGCCTCCGAAGGCCAGCGCGTAGGAGTTGACGACCCAGGCGAGGTTCGCGTCGGAGACGCCCAGGTCGGTCTGGATGGCGGGCAGGGCGATATTCGTGATCGTGGCGTCCAGGACGACCATCAACTGGGCCGCGGCGATCACGAAAAGAGCCAGGCCGAGATGCCTGCCTCCGGACGAGGAACCGGACGTATCCGGCCCCGCGGGGGCAACAGCGGTCACGCTCTCAGCAGACATGAATCAAGTACTCCAGGGAGTGCGCAGGAATCAGTGCCCCCGACCACGCCGCAGACATGAAATGCCGGTGCCGTGATCGGGGAAACGAAAGAGTGAACGGAGTCTGATGAAACGGAACACTCGCTGTGCAATCCGAGGCCAGGGTGCCGATGCGGCACGCGATCCGGACTCGGGACGAGGCTCAACCGTAGCATTCTTTCGACGCCGCTCCGGGCGCGTTCAATCCATTTGAATATTGTCGATCTCGTACTTGACGAACAGCTCCGAAGTGTGGGCACGGAAAGGCGCGCAAATCCCGTGCCCACACTTTTTCGGAAAAGGCAAATGGGAATTCCGTGCCGGGCGCGCAATTCCCCGCGCGCCGGGGATCAGTCCGTGAGATCGACGCGCACCGTCGTCAGACCGGCGCCCATCGCCCGCACCGCGGCGCTGTTGAACCGCGGCAGGCTCTTCAGTCGCGCGCGGGCGTCGTCCTCGGGCATCACATGGGCGGTCCCGGTGTACCAGCGGCCCCGGACGCGGACCCGGACCCGCGGGTCCGCCTGGATGTTGCGCACGTACTGCGAACGCTCGCCGTACTCGCTGACGAACCAGAACTCCCGTCCCGTCAGACGTCCGCCGACCGGGGTCCGGCGCGGCAGCCCCGATTTGCGTCCCGTGGTCTCCAGCAGGGTCTGGATCGGCAGGCGCTTCAGGAGCGGATTGCCGATCCACCGCTGGAACGATGTGACGACGCGGTATTTCCGTTCGGGGTTGCGGGACATGCGGGGGTCCTCCTGTTCGGTGCCGGGCACCATTGTGCGGGGCCCCACGACCGTCTCACGACCGCCGTCGGAGTTCCGTTTCGATCAGACGGTTGAGGTGGCGGCGCGCATCCTCCGTGCTCGGCGGGGGTGCCTGCCGCAGCCGTTGCGGGGCGAGATCGTCGGCGAGGGCGGGGCAGCGGACCGTGCGGCCGTCCAGGTCGTCGGAGCTGAACTCCCCTTCGGCGACACCTCGTTCGGCCAGCTCGCGGATCCCCGGGTGTAAGGCGCTGCGCCCGGGCAGCGGGGGCGCTGTTGTGACGGGACGGCCATGTTCGTACCGTTTATTCGTCCACACCCCCCTTGCGGCCGTCCTGGGCAAGGCGCCGCCCACCCGACGCGTCTGCGAAGGAGTGAAGCGCCGGAGGGTGGGTGTGCGCCGGGTAGGGCAGGGCGGGGACAGGCTGTGGATGATGCCCGTCGCAACGCGTACAACCGCGCCGCGCCCCTGCCTTTGGTGGTGTGTGCTCGTGGCTGCGGGCGCAAGGGGCCTTCGCCGAGACGGCCACTCCCTCAAGGCTCGGCCCGGCTCCTGACCGGTCCGGCCGGCCTCGGGATCACGACACTCAGAGCATCCCTTCGTGAACTTCGCGCCCAGAAAGTCTTGTTGACCTCGTTGACATGCCGCAAGCACTCGCGTTTCACTCAACTCTCGTGCATGGCAACGTTGTCAGGCCGTCGGAGCGACCGGCGCCGTTGCCCACCGCTGGCGTTTTCCGTTCCCCGGGGACGTCAGCACCGATGTGCGAAGCGCCAACCGCTGCGGAGGCAACCGATGGTCAGACCTCGACGTTCAACGGCGCCACGTGACCGAATGAGATTCCGCCAACGCCTGGCGGTGGTGTCCGTCCTGGGCATCGCCGTACTCCCACTCCCGGCGATCGGGGGCGCGCATGCCGCGAGCGCCGCGACGCCGACCCTGGTGACGGACCCCGCGTCCCTCGTCAACCCCCTCATCGGCACCTCCGGTGCGGTGGACACCTTTCCCGGCCCCGACATGCCCGCCGGCATGGTGCAGTGGGGTCCCGACACGACGCCCGACCGCCCCTCCGGCGGCGGCTACGAGTACAACGACAACAAGATCTCCGGCTTCAGCCTCACCCATGTCTCGGGCCCCGGCTGCGGCGTCGCGGGCGACCTGCCCGTCCTGCCGGTGACCGGCGCGCTGTCGGGCAAGCTCGGCGACACGTCCGTCGGCTTCAGCCACGACGACGAGCAGGCGGGCGTCGGGTACTACAAAGTCACCGACGCGAACGGGGTGAAGACCCAGCTGACCGACACCACCCGTGCGGGGCTGGGCACCTTCACCTTCCCCGCGGGCCGGCAGGCGAACCTGCTGTTCAAGCTCAGTGGGGGTGCCACGCAGGTGGACGGAACCCGAGTCCAGGTGGTGAACAAGAAGGAGATCAGCGGCTCGATCGACAGCGGTCACTTCTGCGGCGCGAGCAACAGGTACACGCTGCACTTCGACATCAAGTTCGATCGGCCGTTCACCGCGAGCGGCACCTGGGTCGGCAGCACCATCAACCCCAGCGCGACGTCGCTGAAGGCGGGCAGGGCCCAGCAGACCCTGCAGACGCACCCGTCGAAGCCGCTCAAGGAGAAGCACTTCACCGTTCCCGCGGCGCCCTCCCCGACCGTGCACGGGAGCGGCACCACATCCTCGAGCACGCCGTCCCCGGCGCCCAGCGCCGACGCGAGGTCCGGGACGTCCACCGCGAGCAAGGCTGCCGTCGAGCCCCCCACAACGGGCGCGAACGGCATGTACCTGACCTTCGACACCTCCTCGACCCCGACGGTGAGCGCGAAGGTCGGCATCTCGTACACGAATGACGCCAACGCCGCGGACAACCTCACCACCGAGATCAAGAACTGGAACCTCGGCGCCGTCGAGCAGGCGAACCACGACGCCTGGAACGCGGTACTGAACAAGATCCGGACCGGCGGCGGGTCCTCGGACCAGCAGGTGCAGTTCTACACCGCGCTCTACCACGCGCTGCTGCACCCCAACGTCTTCTCGGACGACAACGGCCAGTACATGGGCATGGACAACCAGGTCCACAAGCTGGCAAAGGGCCAGCAGGCCCAGTACGCCAACTACTCGGGCTGGGACACCTACCGCTCCCAGACCCAGCTGATGGCGATGGTCGAGCCCAAGGTCACCAGCGACGTCGTCACCTCGATGCTCAACGGCTACGACCAGACGGGCCTGCTGCCCAAGTGGGCCTCGAACAACGGCGAGAGCTATGTGATGGTCGGCGACCCCGCCGCCGGCATCGTCGCGGACGCGTACGCCTTCGGCGCCCGGAGCTTCGACACCGACAAGGCGCTCGCCGCCTTGCAGCACGAAGGCACCGCCCCGAACAACGACCGCCCCGGTGAGTCGGTGCGGGACACGAAGGGCTATCTCCCGCTGGACGAGAACGACTACGGCTGCTGCAACTTCTACGGCCCGGTCTCCACGCAGCTGGAGTACGACTCCGCCGACTACGCCGTCGCCGCCTTCGCGAAGTCGCTGGGCAAGACGGCCGTGTACGAGAAGTTCGCCACTCGCGCCCAGGACTGGATGAACGTCTTCAACCCGCAGACCGGCTATGTCCAGGGCAAGAACAAGGACGGCCAGTTCGCGACCGGTTTCACCCCCGGCACCTCCAACGGCTTCGTGGAGGGCACCTCGGCCCAGTACACGCCGATGGTCCCGTTCAACCTGCAGCAGCTCATCCAGGCGCGCGGCGGTGCCAAGGCGTACTCGTCCTTCCTGGACAGCCTGCTCGACAACATCACGCGCCCCGGCAACACCGACGCCGACCTGAGCAACGAGCCCAGCGTGGAGATCCCCTGGGAGTACGACTACACGGGCCAGCCGTGGAAGACCCAGGCGGCCGTGCGCAAGGCCCAGCAGAACCTGTACTTCAACGCTCCGGTCGGCTCGTTCGGCAACGACGATCTCGGCGCGATGAGCTCCTGGTACGTCTGGTCCGAGCTCGGCATGTACCCGGAGACGCCGGGCACGGACACCCTGGCGCTCGGCAGCCCGGCGTTCCCGGTGGCCAAGGTGACCTTCGGCAACGGCAAGTCGGTGCAGATCAACGCGCCGCAGGCCGCGCCCGACGCGCCGTACGTGCAGTCGCTCGACGTCAAGGGCAAGGAGTGGAACACCTCCTGGCTGACGTACCAGCAATTCGCGGGCGCGGGCACGGTCGACTTCACGCTCGGCACCGAGCCCGACAAGTCCTGGGCGTCCGACCCGTCGGCGGCACCGCCGTCGGACACCACGGGCGGCGACCGGGTACTGGCGGCGACCGGCCCCTCCAGCGACGGCCTGGTGCTCCAGCCGAGCGCGTCCGGTGACGGCACGCTCGACCTGACCAACCTCGGCAGCAAGGCCGTCACGGTCGACTGGAAGGCGACGGCGCCCTCCGGCGTCACGCTGGACACGGCGTCCGGCTCGGTGGCGGTGCCCGCCTCGGGCAGCGCCGAGGCGAAGGTCCACGTGACGGCGGGCGCGGACGAGGGAACCTTCCCGGTCACCTTCGCGCTGACCGACCACAGCACCGGTACGGCCGTGAGCGGGGCCACCCTCCGCGTGGCGGTGGCCAAGGCCGGTGCGCTGTGGCCGTACGACACCAACGAGGGCATCTACCCCGACGGCGCCGGCTACTCGGGCGGCTTCGACGGCGGCGGTTGGGCGTTCTCGCAGAACGCGCTGTCGGCGGCGGGTGTCACGAGCGGGTCCACCGTCACGGTCGACGGCGTCTCCTACACCTGGCCGACGGTGACGTCCGGTCAGCTGGACAACCTGGAGATGGCCGGCCAGACCATCCCGATGCCGGCCGGCACGTCGGGTGCGTCGCTGGGCCTGCTGGGCACGGCGGCCAACGCGCCGACCGACGGCAGCGGGGTCTCGGGCACGGTGACCGTCACCTACACCGACGGCACCACCTCCCAGTCGACCGTCGGCTTCTCGGACTGGACACTGAACGGCGGGTCGAGCAAGCCGCTCGCGGGTGACACGACGGCCGTCACGACGGCCTACCGGAACACCGGGAGCGGAGGCCGGGACAACGTGAAGACCTACGTCTTCGCCACGAAGGTCCCGCTCGACGCGTCCAAGCAGGTGGCGTCGATCACGCTGCCGGTGACGGGCTCGACGGGCACCGACCACCTGTTCGCCTACGGCTTCGGCCAGTAAGAGCTCGGCACGCGCTGACGCAGACGGGCCGGTTCCCGAGCTCATGCCCGGGAACCGGCCCCACGCGGGCGCAGCCCCGCCCGGTGCACCACTTGAGCAGGTAATAACGCCACGAACGCCCGCGTGACATGCAACGGTCCGTAGAAGTCGGTCTCGAACTCGCGGCGCACGTCTTGATCGAGTACCGGGAGAGCTACTCGCCGGCCTTCTGCCGCGGCTGTGTCCTGTCCTCGTCCTCGTCCTCTATGGCGCGTACGAGATCGATGGCGCGGCCCAGGGTGGTGAGGCGGGCTTCCAGGGTGTCCCCTGCCGGATAGAAGCGGACGGTGTCCACAGCGGCGTCGCGCCAGATCCGCAAGCGGTCGCGGACCATCTGCTCGGTGCCGATGAGGGTGGTACCCAGCACCATGTCGTCGGTGACCAGATCGGCGGCACCCTCACGGTCGCCGGACTGCCAGCGTTCGCGCACAGCCGTCGCGACATCGGCCCAGCCCTGGCGGCTGTAGGCGTCGTTGTAGAAGTTGGTGCTGCCGGAGCCCATCCCGCCGAGGCTGAAGGCGAGTTCCTTCTTGCGGGGGGCGATGAGCGCGCGCAGATGTTCCTCGTCTTCGGCGAAGTTGACCTCCGCACCCTGGCAGATGTCCAACTCGGTGCGGGAGCGGCCGGCCGCCGCCAGGCCGGCGTCGAGGTGGTCGAAGTAGGCTTCCTTGGCCCCTTCGGGGACGAAACTCGTGCCCAGCCAGCCGTCCGCGACTTCACCGGTGAGGTGAAGCATCTTCGGGGAAAGCGTGGCGAGGTAGATGGGGATGTCGTGCTCGGCGCGTGTAGACAGGCGCATGGGCTTGCCCTCGCCACCGGGCAGCGGGATCTGGAACTCCCGCCCCGAGTAGGTGATCTTCTCGCCTGTCGTGGCCTGCCGGATGATCTCCACTGTCTCCCGCGTCCGCGACAGCGGGCGGGCGAACGGAACGCCGTGCAGGCCCTCGATGACCTGCGGCCCGGAAGGGCCGAGACCGAGCAGGAAGCGTCCCTGGGAAATCTGGGAGAGAGTGATCGCGGTGCGGGCGATCACTACGGGGCTGCGGGTGGCGAGCTGGATGATGCCGGAACCGAGCAGGAGGCGATGGGTGCGGGCGGCAAGGTAGCCGAGCGGCGAGGGGGCGTCGGAGCCCCATGCCTCAGCCACCCAGCAGATGTCCATGCCGAGCTTCTCCGCCTCGGTGACGAAGTCGACCGTCTCCTGCCACGAGCCGCCAGAGGCTTCGATGGTGGTCGCCGTGCGCATCAGGCACCCGTCCTTCCGGTGGTTCCCGCCTCGGCGCGCTGTTTGATCGCCGCCAAGGTGCTGGTGATGCCGGTCTCGAACTCGCGCATCCGCACGAAGACGATCTTCTGTTCCTTCTCCGGCATCCGGTCGATCGCGAACGACAGCCCCGAGCGGCCGGGTCCCATCCGCATCCACTGACTCAGCTGCGTACCGCCGTTGCGTGACTGGAGGGAAAACCGCCACAGCGCGGTGGGCCGGTCGGGGTCCTCCACGGCCCAGGCGAACACCCGGAGCGGTTCGTACTCCACGATGTACGAAGTCGTCTCCCACTCGCCGAGGGCGTCGTGCTTGCTGTGGCCGATGAACCGGGCGCCCAGCGCTGGGCCTGAGCGCCCGTCCTGCCACCGCACTGACTGCAGCTCGGCACTCATGCTCGGCATCAGCTCGACATCTGACACCAGCGCCCACACCCGCTCCGGGGGAGCGTCGATCCAGGTGTCCACCTCGACCGTCGGTGTATCCGCGTACCGTGCGCCTGTCCACTCCATCTGCCGCTCAGCCTCCCTGCTTTTGCGCCTCTGACCTTGAGAGTTTCGTAGATAGACTTACGTGTCAAGGATCGCCCGACGGTGACGGACCGCATCCTCGCAGTCGCGACCCTCGCAATCGGCCGGGCGGATCGCCGCCCGATCACCGGTTGGCCCGAAGGCCGCCCCGGCGGGCCTACTGCCCTTGAGGGGAAAGGAAGAGGTCCGCCAGGACATCGAGGCGCCTGGCCGGCGAGCCGAGCAATGTGCGCCGGGCCCGGGCCCGCCTCAGCAGGACGTGCGCCGAATGCTCCCAGGTGAGACCGATGCCGCCGTGAGTCTGCAGGGCGTCAGCAGGCGCCGCGTCGGCCGCGTCGAGAGGCCGTGGAACAGCCACCCCAGGCGGGCGGAACCGGATTGTCCGAGGCCGCATCCGCCGACAACCGCTCGGCGGTCCGGCCCAGTTCGACTTGCTCATCGGTCGGCGCGAAACCCATCGACTCCTCCTGGAACTCGACCGTCGTCCGATACGCCGCTCAGCATTGACCAGTGAGTCTATCTACGCAACTGTTCTGCCCAGACCGCTTAATTGAGACACCGGGAGGTCACAGTGGTGGTGCGGCACGGCACGGAGCGAGCCGAAGGAATTCGGTGCAGAGGTGCGCGCCGGGTGAGAGCCGCAGTCGCACAAGGGTGGCGTTCCTCGGGGCCATAGAGCGGCACCGGGTGGACCACCTCTCCAATGCGCCCCCGATCGCGCTGCAACTCGCCCGCAGTCCGCTGGTGGACGACTTCGACCTGAGCGGTCTCGACTTCGTGCTGTCCGCTGCCGCCCCGCTCGACGCCGCCCTGGCCCAGTCGCCGGCCAAACGGCTGAACGCCACCGTGCTCCAGGGCTACGGGCCGACCGAATCCAGCCCGACACTCACCGGCATTCCCGTCGATCGACCCGACGTCGACCGCGGATCGGTCGGAATCCCGACGAGATCCAGGCGGCCGCCCGCGTCGCACCCCACAAGAAGATCCGCACCGTGGAGTTCATCGACGAGATCCCCAAGTCGCCTGCGGGCAAGATCCTGCGAAGGAACCTGCGCGGGCCCCGGGCGGTCGACGCCCTGCATGAGAATGCGGATCATTCTGGCGCCCGCGTTTCACCCGCGGGGTAGGCGCCGTCGCGTCATGGCGTGAAACGGCGCCGGATGTCCGGACGCTCCGCCAGGTGCGGCGGGTACCCGGGGCCCATCCGCGGACGCGTGTCCGCCGCGGTCATGGGTTCCTTGCACTCACCGCACACGACTTCCGGCTCGCCCTGGTGTCCGCAGCGGTCGTGGTGAAAGACGACGGGAGCCCCCTGCTCGCCGGCCAGCCACCGGTTGCCCCAGCCGTTCATGGCTGCCAGCACGCCGAAGAAGTCACTCCCCATCTCGGTCAGGACATAGTCGTAGCGCACCGGATCCTGTTGGTAGGAGCGCTTCTCCATGAGGCCCTCGTCGACCAGGCGTCGCAGCCGGTCCGCCAGGGTGTTCCGCGCGATCCCGAGCTCCTGCTGGAACTCGTCAAAACGCTTGATTCCGTAGAACGCCTCACGCAGCACGAGAGGAGTCCACCAGTCTCCAAGCAAGTCCATGGTGCGCGCGATGGAGCAGGGCCAGTTCGCGAACGAAGTCCTTCTCATCCCCCCAGCATATGAGAGTCGCGAAAAGAGACCCAGCAGCTGAGTGGGGGGAGTGGAAGCCCAGGCAACGAATCCGGGGCGTGGCCGCCGGAGCGCCCGGCGTGCGTACCCGGTGTGACCCTGCGGCTACTGCGGGAGAAGCGCAGGCCACCTCGGCGCTGGACACGCACGCGGTGGCCTCCGGGAGATCGGCTCGCCCGAGGAGCCGCCGCGCCGGGGTGGCGCGTACCCGGCGCTGCACAGCGGCCGGCTCCCCTGATCCCCGCCCGGGGCGAGGACGCGGGCCGGCCGCCGTGCCGGCGGTTCGCTACTCGCCCGCGTACGCCTTCTCCAGGGCCGCGATGTCCAACTTGGACATCTTGTACATCGCCTGGGCCGTCCGGGCCGCCTTCTCGGTGTCCGGGTCGCTGATCAGTTCGATGAGCCGGCTCGGGACGACCTGCCAGGACAGTCCGTACTTGTCCTTGACCCAGCCGCAGGGGCCTGCCTCGCCGCCGTCCTCGACGAACCTGTTCCAGTAGTGGTCCACCTCTTCCTGGTCGTCGCAGTGGATCTGGAACGAGATGGCCTCGTCGAACGTGAACTGCGGGCCGCCGTTCAGCGCGACGAACTTCTGTCCGTTGGCCACGAAGTCGACGGCCATCACGGAACCGGCGGTGCCGTGCTCGGACTCGGAGAAGCGGGCGATCCTGCCGAGCCGGGAGTTCTTGAAGATCGAGACGTAGTAGTGCGCGGCCTCCTCGGCCTGACCGTCGAACCACAGACACGTGGTGAATCCGTCGGCGGACATACGTACCTCCTGCGGCGGGAAAAGTTTCGTCACCTCTGTCGACCGATCGTCGTCCCAAAACTCATCGGCGTCGCGCGGGAATCCTTTCGCCGCGGGACGGTGGCAGCCGACCGCGTCATTCCTCGCGCCGTCCAAGGGGCGCTATAGCATGCGCGGACATGACTTCCTCCGCTGATTCCTCCACGCCTTCCTCCGTCTCGGACAGCGCGCGCATCGAGCCGTTCCTTGTCGACTTCCCGCAGAGCGACCTCGACGACCTGCACCGACGACTCGACAGCACCCGCTGGCCCGACGAACTGCCGGGGGTCGGCTGGGCCTACGGCGTCCCGCGGGAGTACCTGCGTGAACTCGTGCGGTACTGGCGGCACGACTACGACTGGCAGGCGGCGCAGGCGCGGTTGAACGCATGGCCGCAGTTCACGACGGAGATCGACGGCGCGCGGATCCACTTCGCGCACATCCGTTCCCCGGAACCGGACGCGACCCCGCTGGTCATCACGCACGGCTGGCCCGGCTCGATCGTCGAATTCACCGACGTCGTCGGCCCGTTGACGGATCCGCGCGCGCACGGCGGCGATCCGGCCGACGCGTTCCATCTCGTCGTGCCGAGCATTCCCGGGTTCGGGCTGTCCGGGCCCACCCGGGACACCGGCTGGGAGTTCCAACGGGTGGCCGCCGCCTTCGCCGAGCTCATGACACGGCTCGGCTACGAGCGGTTCGGCGCCCAGGGTGGCGACTGGGGCGGGGCCATCTCCCGGGAGCTGGGCCGGGCGTTCCCCGAGCGGCTCATCGGTGTCCACCTGAACCTGCTGCCCGGATCGTCAGCGGCCACCGAGCCGACTCCTGACGAACTGGCCGCGCTGAGCCCCGAGGAGCGCGAGCGCGCGCTGCTGTCGTGGCGGCGGGGTGTGGAATGGCGCCGCGAGGAGGCCGGGTACGCCGAACTCCAGGGCACCCGCCCACAGACCCTGGCCTATGCGCTGACGGACTCCCCTGTCGGTCAACTTGCCTGGATCGCCGAGAAGTTCTGGGCGTGGACGGATGCGAAGGACCGCCCCGAGGAAGCCGTCGACCGGGACCTGATGCTGACCAACGTGATGCTGTACTGGCTGACCGGTACGGCGGGGTCCTCGGCCCGCATCTACTACGAGCGGGCGCACGCGGACTACTGGGGCACACCGCCCGAGCCGTCGACCGCGCCGACCGCGCTGGCCGTCTTCCCGCACGAGCCCCTCGTAGCGCTGCGACACATCGCGGACCGTACGAACAACATCGTGCGGTGGACGGAGTTCGACCGGGGCGGACACTTCGCCGCGGCGGAGGAGCCCGAGCTGCTCGTCGGGGATGTGCGGTCCTTCTTCCGGGACCTGCGCACCGACGCCTGAGCACTGCTCGGACACCTGGACCCCGGTCCCCCGCCGGGGCCGCCGGGGCCGCCGGTGACGTCGGGGCCGCCGGTGACGCCGGGGCCGCCGGGGCCGCCGGGGCCGCCGGTGACGTCGGTGCGCGCCGGTGACGGCAACCCCGTGTCCCTCTGCTCGTGGCGAATCTGCTGCGGGCCGAGAAAGCTGATCCGGGAGGGCCTTCGGTCCGAGAGTGGAGATCGCGGCGACGACAGCCGCGCCACGACGAGGAGGACCGATGACTCCACTCATCACCGGCCGGTACCCGGCCCACGCACCGCGCGCCGAGGAGGGCGACACCCCCGCGACCCGCTTCGACGACCATCTGGCCGCGCAGCTGCTCGCGCAGCGGATCGTCCTGCTCGGCACCCAGGTCGACGAGGTGTCCGCGAACCGGGTCTGCGCCCAGCTGCTCGTGCTGTCTGCGGAGGACCCGCGCACCGACATCAGCCTGTACATCAACAGCCCGGGCGGATCGGTGACCGCGGGGCTCGCGATCTACGACACCATGCGGCTGATCCCCAACGACGTCTCGACCCTCGCCATGGGATTCGCCGCGAGCATGGGGCAGTTCCTGCTCAGCGTCGGCACGCAAGGCAAGCGTTACGCGCTGCCCAACGCGCGGATCATGATGCACCAGCCGTCGGCGGGCATCGGCGGCACCACCGCCGACATCGAGATCCAGGCGCAGAACCTGGAGTTCACGAAGAAGGCCATCGAGCGGATCACCGCGGAGCACACCGGCCAGAGCGAGGAGACGATCTCCCGGGACGGCGACCGCGACCGCTGGTTCACGGCCGAACAGGCCAAGGAGTACGGCATGGTGGACCGGGTCGTGGAGTCGCTCGACGACGTCCGCCCGGCCGCGTCACGGCGACGGATGGGGCTCTGACATGGGTACGTACACGATTCCGAACGTCGTCGAGCGGACCCCGCAGGGCGAGCGGTCCTACGACGTCTTCAGCCGGCTGCTGTCCGAGCGGATCATCTTTCTCGGCACCGAGATCGACGACGGGGTCGCCAACGTCGTCATCGCCCAACTCCTCCATCTGGAGTCGTCGAACCCGGAGAGCGAGATCGCGATCTACATCAACTCGCCCGGTGGGTCGTTCACTTCGCTCATGGCGATCTACGACACGATGACGTTCGTACAGGCGCCCATCTCGACGTTCTGCGTCGGCCAGGCGGCCTCCACGGCGGCGGTGCTGCTGGCCGGCGGCGATCCCGGGCGGCGGTTCGTGCTGGAGCACGCGCGTGTGCTGCTCGGCCAGCCCGCGAGCGGCGGCCGGCAGGGGACCGTGTCCGACCTCGCCCTCCAGGCCAAGGAGATGCTCCGTATCCGCGCCCAGGTCGAGGAGGTCCTCTCCCGGCACACACACCACGACGTGCCGACCCTGCGCGCGGACATGGACCGCGACAAGGTGTTCACCGCGCAGGAGGCCGTGGCATACGGGCTCGCGGACGAGGTGCTCAGCCGCCGACTCGCGACGGTCTGACACCGGGCCACCGCCAGGGCCCGCGTCTCCGCCAGGATCGACCGGACAGGCCCTGGCCGGTCGGCCCGGTCAGGCGGCGAGGCACATGCCGTCGTGGTGCGAGGCCGACGGGGTGCGGCGGCCGGCGGGCCGCACCTGGGCGAGGCGGGTGAGTTCGCCCTGGGCCAGCGACAGCAGATCGGTGAGCCCGAGGCCCAGGGCGCGCGCGGCGGCCGCGAGGACTTCGGAGGAAGCCTCCTTGCGGCCGCGCTCCAGCTCCGAGAGGTACGGCATCGAGATCCTGGCCGCGTCGGCCACGTCCTTGAGCGTCCGCTCCTGCGCGAGCCGCTCGCGCCGCAGGACGTCACCCACCAGGTCGCGCCACAGCGGCTCCCTGCTCCTGGGCGCCGGCGGCGTCTGCCGGGGCGCTAGGGCCGGGCGGGGCCGCTGGGGCGCGTCGGCCACGGGGGCGGCGGGGCCGGTGGGACGGGTCGCCGGGCCGATGGCCGGAGCCGGTGCGGTCGCCGGGCGGAGGGGAATGACGCGGGCTTCGTTCGGCGCGTAGTTGCTCACCCCTTCAGCCTAGAAGCGCCGAGCCGCGAGGGAAGGGATCGGCTCGGCATTCCGCTCTCGGGGGAATCGAGGCGCGTCACTCGCCCGTCACTGTCCGATCCGCCCGTCGATCCGCTCGCGCAGGAAGTCCGCGTGGCCGTTGTGCCGGGCGTACTCCTCGATCAGGTGGACCAGCACTTCCCGCAGCGCGACCGGCTCGTCGTCGTGGGTGCCGGTGATGTCGAGGTCGCGGGCCTCGTCCACGAACCGCTCGGCGAAGGCCACCTCGGAGCGCCAGGTGTCCCAGGCATCCGCCACCACCTCGGGGTCCGGCACCGCGCCGTTGAAGTCACCGTCCGGGTCGCCGTCCGAACGGTAGTGCCGCGGCGCGTCCTGGCCGGCCAGCACCCCGCGGAACCAGGCCTGTTCGACCCCCGCCAGATGACGCACCAGCCCGAGCAACGACATGTTCGAGGGCTCGACGGAACGCCGGGCCATCGCCTCGGCGTCCAGGCCCGCGCACTTCATCTCCAACGTCAGCCGCTGGTCGCGCAGATACCCGACGAGCGTGTCCCGCTCCCCCACGAACCCACCGTCGGAGCGCGGATCGTCGTCCGGGTGCACGAACATGTCCCACCAGCCGAAGGTCCGCTCGGACGGGGAGTTCCCGGACTGGGGAGGCTGGGGAAGTGCGGTGTCGGCCATGCCTACGAGCATCGGCGCGCCGACCGGGATCCGCCACCGCTTTTCCGCCTGACCAAAAACGGTGTCAAGTCGCCCGTGGTGCACGGCGGTCGGCACGGAACCCGGCCCGCGTACATCGGGAGGAACCGGGGTAGCCGGGACCAGAAACGATCACCAGACCGACCTGTCGGCTCACCCCACCGGAGGACCCCTGTGCTGATGGCCCACCCCGCGGTACTGCGCAACCTCGTCGAGCAGTACGTCACCCTGCGCACGCTGCACGCCGAGAACGGCGGTACGGAAGTCCGGCGGCGCATGGACGACGTGGCCTACACGCTGTGCGTCTCGACCGGTACGAGGGACGTGGACGCGGCACTCATCGCGGCCCTCCACCGGCTGCCCGGAGCTCGGACGACGGACGACTCCCTCCTCACCACCTGACCCGAGGCACGGGCCTGTTGCCCAAGAAACCCTGGTGTCCGAGCTCAGTGGGCGATCTGGACCGGGTCGGGCGGGCCCGAAGGCGAGCCCGCCCGACCCTTCAGCCCCTTCAGCGCAGCCACTGGTCCTTCTCCGCGGGCCGGTACAGCGTCACGGCCCGTGTCAGCTTGTCGAGCACCAGCCTCGGCGCCGCGACCCGGGTCACTTCGCCGTCGTACGAGAACCGCGGGTCGCCGTGCAGCACTTCGAGCCGCAGGCCCCGCACCTGCGCCGTGGTGAGGACCCGGCTGTTGTGCAGGGTGCCGGTCAGGACGGCGAGCAGCAGCCGGGTCCTGGCCAGCGGGGTGCCGGCGTCGACGGCACGGACGTCGAGCAGTCCGTCGTCGAGTTGGGTGCGGTAGGTGGGGGCGAACCCGGCGGGGTGGTAGATGCCGTTGCCCGCGAAGAGGAGCCACAGACGCTTGGGGCGGCCGTTGACCGAGACGGTCACGGGGCTGCCCTTGGCGAGGACCCTGGCCAGTCCGACCACCAGCGCGGGCCACTTCCCGATCCGCTGCTCCAGTTTCTCCCGGGCCCCGACCAGGTCCGAGTAGACGCCGAGGCTGAAGGTGTTGAGGAACACCTGCTCCGGTCCGCCGGGGGCACGGGCCCGCCCGAGGTCCGTGACGACCGCGTCGCCCGCCTGCACGGCTCGTACGACGTCCTCCAGGGTCTGGTTGCCGAGGTCGACGGCGAAGTGGTTGAAGGTGCCGCCGGGGAAGACCGCGAGCGGCAGGCCGAGCCGGGCGGCGATCTCCGTCGCGGCGTTGATCGTGCCGTCTCCGCCGCAGGCGCCGAGGGCGCCGCCCGCGTCCTTGGCCCGCCGGGCGGCCTGTTCCAGGAGTTCCACCAGGTCCTGGTCCTCCTGCGGCACCGTGATCTCGGCCTTGGGCAGCGCGGCGCGCAGATACGCGCTCGCGTCGGGGGTGTCGGCGCTCCATGAGAGCCCCGAGGACGGGTTGACCACGATGTGCAGTCCGGCGCCCCCGGGCAGCGCGGGAGCGGGCCGCCGCGGGGGTGCCGCCGCGGCCGCGGCCTCCGGTTTGACGGGCCACCAGCGGGCGGTCAGCGCGGCGGCGCCGACGCCGATCGCGACGCCCACGGCGACATCGCCCGGACGCCGGGCCCCCGAGCGCGTGCGGGTCACGGTCAGTGCCGCCGCGCCGGGCACCGCGAACAGGCCGTACCGGGGTGCTTCGAGCAGGACACCGGCGGCGAACGCGGCGGCCGACGCGACTCGGCCGGCCGCGTCGAGCGGCTGCGCCTTGCGGGCCGCCGGGCGCGCCAGCACGCGGGTCACGGCCGAGGCGATGGCGACGGTGCCGATGCCGCGCAGCGCGGCCCGGCGCGCGGTCCGGTTCCCTGACGCGCCGAGGGCCGCGGCGGCGGCGCCCCACACGAGTCCACCGGCCACGGTCCGCCGCCATCCGGTGGGCCCGGCCGGTCCCGTGGCCGCCCCGCCCGGCCGCCACGGCGTGCCGCCGCTTGTCCGTCGCCCCGCCCCACGCCTTCTCATCACAGGCCCACCCTCGCGTCTCGACAACAGATCTCCTGGTCGGCAAGGTTGTGCCGCCGTTGTCCCTGTTCCCCGAGTTCGCGCATTCATGGACCCCGGTCGGGGCGGCGGTCAGGTGGTCTTGGGCAGCTTCACCACGGTCACGAAGAAGTCGTCGATCTGGCGGACTGCGGCGATGAACTGGTCGAGGTCGACGGGCTTGGTCACATAGGCGTTCGCGTGCAGTTTGTAGCTGCGCAGGATGTCCTCCTCGGCGGAGGAGGTGGTGAGGACGACGACGGGGATGTGGGCCAGTTCGTCGTCGGACTTGATCCGCTCCAGGACCTGGCGCCCGTCGTACTTGGGCAGGTTGAGGTCGAGCAGGATCAGGTCGGGGCGCGGTGCACCGGTGTGCTGGTTGGTGCGGTAGAGGAAGTCGAGGGCCTCCTCGCCGTCGCGTACCACGTGCAGGGTGTTGCGGATCTTGTTGTCCTCGAACGCTTCGCGGGTCATCAGCTCGTCGCCTGGATCGTCCTCGACGAGCAGGACCTGGATGGGTTCGACGGGGGTGCTCACGTGTGTGCTCCTTCGGGTGGGCGCGCTGCCTCCTCGGCCCCGAGGTCGGGTTCCGTTCGCGCCATGGGCAGGGTGAAGGACACGCGCGTGCCCGCACCGGCGGTGCCGTCCAGGGTGATGGCACCTCCGTGGTGCTCGACGATCTTGCGGCACACGGCAAGGCCGATCCCCGTGCCCTCGTACTCGTCGCGGCCGTGCAGCCGCTGGAAGATGACGAAGACCTTCTCCCTGAACTGGGGTTCGATGCCTATGCCGTTGTCCTGCACGACCAGCCGCCACTGTCCGTCCTCCGGCTCCGCCTCGCAGCGGACGGCGATCTCGGGCGACCGGTCGGGGTGGCGGAACTTCACGGCGTTGCCGATCAGGTTCTGCCAGAGCATGGTGAGGGTGGTGGCGTCGCCCGTCACGGTGGGCAGCGGCCCCGCGCGCACGACACGCGCGCCCGTCTCCTCCAGGACCACGCTGAGGTTACCGAGTGCCCGGTCCAGTACGTCGTCGAGCGCGACGGGGACCAGTTCCTCGCCGACGCGGCCGACGCGGGAGAAGGTCAGCAGGTCGTTGATGAGGATCTGCATGCGTTTGGCGCCGTCGACGGCGAAGTCGATGTACTGCTTGGCCCGGGCGTCCAGTTGGTCGCCGTACCGTTTCTCCAGGAGCTGGCAGAAGGACGCGACCTTGCGCAGGGGTTCCTGCAGATCGTGCGAGGCGACGTAGGCGAACTGCTCCAGCTCCGCGTTCGAGCGCTTCAGTTCCAGGGTCTGGGTGTCGAGTTCCTCGGCCTGCCGCTCCAGGAGAACCTCACGGGCCTTGGAGGCGGAGAGTTCCTCGACGATGCGGCGGCGCATCTCCTCGACGGCCCGGGCCACCCGCTCCAGGTCGCGCGGCCCGTCGAGCCGGATCCTTCGTTCGAACGCGCCGCCGCTGACGTCCACCGAGGCCGCTTCCAGGACCCGCAGGGGGCGCCCCACGATCCGGTGCAGCAGCAGGGTCAGCGCGACGCCGCTCGCCAGGAAGGCGGCGAGCATGCCGAGGAAGAGGAGGTTGCGGGACCGACGGCTGTCCTCGGCCGAGGCGCGGGTCCGGTCGCGCAGCTGCTCGATGTCCTTCTCCAGGGTGGCGAGTTGACCCCGGATCGCGTCGAACCTGGCCTTGCTCGCCTCCAGGGAGGGGGCTTTGGCGCCGCCTGGCGTGCGGGCCGCCTCGATCAGGGGCTCGGCGTAGTCGCGGCGCCAGACGTCACTGAGGCGCTCGGACGCCTTCAGGTCCGCGGCGATCCGGGAGTGGCGGGCGAGTTCCGCCGACAGGCGGGCCTCGAAGGTCTTCTCGTCCCGTGCTCCCGACGCGTAGGGATCGAGGAAACCGGAGTCCCTGCTCAGTACGTAGCCTCGTACGCCCGTCTCCTGGTCCACCAGCGAGGTCTCCAGCTGGTAGGCGGTGGAGCGGGCCGGCTGGATGCGGTCGGTGAGCAGATCGGTGCGGTCGTCGGCGCGGGCCTGGAGGACCCCGCCGGACACGGCGAAGACGATCACCAGCAGCACGTTGGCGGCCAGCACCACATGGATCCAGCCCTGCACGGTCAGCCGGGCGACGCGTGTGGGCTTTCCGTCCCCGAGGGTGTCCGCCGTAGGGTCCGGTCCCGGGGCGTTCGGCGTACGGGTCATGACATTCCGTCCGTCGCCAGGTGCAGAACGGCCACGTCGTCGGCGAGTCCGCCGTGGGAGGCGGTCAGCGCGGCGACGTCCTCGACGACCGCGTCGACGAACGGCCGCCCGCGCAGGTCCTGGTGTTTCCTCGCCACCGCGAGCAGTCCTTCCTCTCCGAGCCGCCCGCCCGGGGCCACGACGCCCTCGAAGAGCCCGTCGGTGAACAGCGTCACGGCGCTGATGTCGTGCGCGGGCAGCTCGGTCTCCGGCCAGCGGGCCCGGCCCGGGAGCAGTCCGAGCGCGGGGCCCGGGGCCGGCTCGAACAGCTCGATGCCGCGCGAGGTGCTCACGAGCAGTCCCGGGTGTCCGGCGCGGATCACGCTCATGCGGCTGCGGTCCTCGGCGATCCGCAGGACGGTGAGGGTGGCGAAGATGTAGTCCGCGGCGCGCTCGGCGCCGATGATCTCCTCCAGAAGCTCGAGTTGGCGCGCGCCCACGCATCCGGAGAGCACGGCGGCCCGCCAGGCCACCCGCAGACAGACGCCGAGCGCGGCCTCCGCCGCGCCGTGGCCGGAGACGTCCCCGATCACCGCGTGCACGGTGCCGTCCTCGCTCTCGACGACGTCGAAGAAGTCGCCGCCGAGCAGGGCGTGGTCCCGTCCCGGGGTGTAGCGCGAGGCCACCTGGCAACCGGCGCCCCGCAGCAGGGGCGTGGGCAGCAGTCCGCGCTCCAAGCGCGCGTTCTCCCGGGCCAGCAGTCGGCTCGCATGGAGTTCGACGTTCGACCGCTCCACCTGCTTGCGCTGCAGGGCGTACCGGACCGCGCGGCTGAGCGCCTCGGCGTCCAGGCCGTCCTTGGCGAGGAAGTCCTGCGCTCCTTCGGCCACCGCGGCGAGCCCGGCCTCGTTCTCGGCGACTCCGGTGAGCACCACGACGGCCGCGTCGGGCGCGGCGTCACGCACCAGCCGGACCGCGCCGAGTCCGTGGGTGTCGGGCAGATGCAGGTCCAGCAGGACGCACACGGAGTACGGCGAGGCATCGAGGAACACACGTGCCTCGGCGAGGGACTTGCACCAGGTGACCTCCATCGGCAGTCCGCTGTCGGCCAGCACCTCCCGCACCAGCAGCGCGTCTCCGGCGTCGTCCTCGACCAGCAGCAGTACCGCGGTGGCGTCCAGGGCCCAGCGGGGATCCGAACTCCCCTGTCGGGGCACCGCGCCTCGTTCACCTGTCCGCGGCAGGCGATCCGCCACGCTCGCCCCCCTTGGGTGACCCACGCCGACCATGGTCCGCTGTGAGCCTACTGGTACGTCACTCCGGGTCAACGGCGCAGGGCGAGCCGGGCCTTGACGCACTTTCCGACCGGCACCCGCCCGACGGTCACTTCCGTCGCGAGCGCGTGCACGATCTCCAGGCCGTGCCGCCCCACGCGTTCGGGATCCCGCGGATAGCGCCGGGGCAGGGCGGCGCTGCTGTCGTACACGATGACGGTCACGGAGGTGTCGGTTCCCTCCAGTTCCAGGATGTACGGCCCGTGGCTGTGCCGGTCCGCGTTGGTGACCAGCTCGCTGACGACCAGCAGGAGGTCGCCGGTGGCCTGTGCGCCGATCTCGGCACACCACTCCGAACGGAGCTGTTCGAGGAACAGCTCGGCGAAGTGGCGCGCTTCGGCGATGCACCCCGGCTCGCCGGTGTAGTGCGCCGCCCGCCGAAGCGGTTCCACGGGCACGTCGAAGCCAGTCGGTATCACCGCTCCGTCCAAGCGCTCGATCATGTGATTCTCTTTCGGATGCCGGTACGTCGGGACATTCCGCGTCCGGACGCTGCTGCTGCAAAAGTGCTCGTACCCCGTGCAGCCCTCCACAGTCACCCCGATGTTCCCCCGTCCCGGTGGCTTCCGCACACGATTCCCACAAGGGAACGGTGTCATCCCGACACGGCCGGGCAGGGCCACCAGGCGAGGCATGACCGGTCACCGAGTTCTCGGTGCGAGCAAGGGGCGCGGACGGATGGACGGACAGGACCCCGAAGTACGGGACGACATACCGCCCCGGGAACGGGACAACGCCCTGCTCCAGGCCGCCGACCGGCTCGCCTCCGCGGCCGAGATCCTGGTCTCCGTGTCGGCGCGTACGGCGGTCGCGGTCGACAGCAGACTGTCGCCGCCGCTGCTGCGCGCCCTGACCCTGGTGAGCACGGATCCCGGTCTGACGCTCGCGGCACTGGCCGAGCGGGCGCAGATCAGCCGCTCCCGGGCGAGCCGGGTGTGCGACACGCTCGAGGAAGCCGGACTGCTGGCCCGTTCGCCGCGCACCGAGGACCGCAGGGGCGTCGGCCTGAGTCTGACCGGCCGCGGGCGCTCCGCCCTCGACCGGGTGCGGGAACAGCGCACCGTCTGGATCAAGGACGCCCTGCTGCGCATGCCGGAGTCCGATCTGAGCGGGCTGCTGGCCGCGCTGCGGTCGCTCGGCCCGTCCCTGGCCCAGGGGCATCCGGACCGTGCGGAGACACCCGGGCCGCCCGATCGGTCCGCCTGACGCACTCTCAGACCGCATCGGCCTCCAGCGCCTCCCCCACAGTGGGGAAGACCGGCAGCAGGTCCGAGATGCCGGTGATGCCCAGCACCCGCTCCACGAAGGGTGAGAGAGCGGCCAGCCGGAGCCGCGGGCCGAGCACCCCGTGGGCCCGCAGTACGACGTTGATCGTGGTCGAGTCCAGGAAGGTCACCGCGGCCAGGTCGAGGACCACCGCACCCGGGCAGGCCCGGCCCGCCGCCGCGAGGGCCTCGTCGAGCTCGCCCGCGTTGTCGAGATCCATCTCGCCGCGGACCGCGATCACGGTCGACCGACCGGCCTCGCGCGTGGACAGCGACATGGCCGCCTGACCTGGACTCCGGCCTGAATGCACAGCGATCCCTCGAAATGTTGTCGAATCCACGGAGAGTGGGGTAACCGCATGGGAACGGTGCGCCACAACGCCGCGATGGAGCGGTGTCAGGCCCTACCGTAGCCGATCGTTGTCATTTGACAACAATTGCCGTCAGGCAACAATCTGGTCCCCCTCCGATCCCAAGTCCGGCGACCCGTGGGCCGGTTGTCGCAGTGATTGGGTCGCAGTGATGGGTCGCACCGAAGGGACGCAGATGGAGCTAACCGGTACCGGTCGCATGCCCGGGCGCCCGGCCGGACCGGCCGGAGCGCTCTTCGAGCTGGTCCAGCGCGGTCGCCCGGAACGCTTCGAGGCCTTCGGTGAGCCGGGCGACGTCCGCCGAGGACATCTGCTCCAGCACGGCCCGCACCTCGCGCGCGCGGTGGTCCCGGAGTTCGCGCAGCACCTGCTCGCCGAGCGGGCTGAGGCCGACCTCGACCTCGCGCCGGCTCGTCGAGCTCGGCACTCTGCGGATCAGGCCGACTGCCTCCATCCGGTCACACAGACGGCTGACCGAGGAGGGACGCGAGGCCAGGGCGTCACCGAGCGAGCGAAGATTCATGGACCCGCCCTGCTCGATCACGATCAGGGCCCGTAGCTGAGAGGGCGGCACCGGTCCGGACGGCGCGGACTCCTGCCCTCGACCCCACAGGAGTTCGAGGAGCTCCGAGACGGCGTCGAGCGTGTGCGCGGCTTCGTCTCGGGAGGCGGGTGGACGGATCGAGCGAGGCACCGATCCACCTTGTCATCTCCTGAAGGCCATTACCAGCCGCGCCGGTCCACCGGAGCCCTCGAAACAGACCACTGTGACCAGGCAGACCCCCACTCGCACGACAACCGCACGAGAAAGTCATCACGACCGTGACCTCTGTGAACGACGTCGACAGAGCCCTGCGCGCGGCCCCGCCGCACGCACTGCTCGACACCCTGCGCCCCTTTCTGACAGATGTCTGGGGGGCGATCGACGCCGACCTGCTGCTGGCGGACTACGGGATGACCGTGCTCCAGCCGGTCGAGGAGCCCGGCGACCCCGCGCGTGCCGTGTCCCTGCACAACAGCCCCGAAAGCCGGGCCTTCGGCAGTCAGGAGCCGCACGAGGAGCGCCCCCGGAACGGCGAGCGGACGCGTCTGCATCTGCCGGTCTCCGCCCGGGGCGAGCGCCTGGGCATCCTCACCGTCCTGCTGCCTCTGGGGCCCGTGGACCCCGCGGTGACCGACGAACTGGTGCAGGTCGCCGATCTGCTGGGCCACGCGATCGTCGTGGCCGAACGGGACACCGACGTCTACCGGCAGGCCCGGCGGGTCGGCCGGCTGACGCTGGCCGCCGAAATGCAGTGGGAGCTGCTCCCGGGCCGGGCCTGTGCCCGCGAGGAGTTCGCCGTCGGCGCCCAGCTGGAGCCCGCGTACGCGGTGCGCGGGGACAACTTCGACTGGTCCTCGGACGCGCACCGGCTCACCCTGTCGATCATCAACGGGATGGGGGACGGCATCCACGCGTCCTTGCTGACCCATCTGGCCGTCGGCGCCCTGCGCAACGCCCGCCGCGCCGGGCTCCCGGTCGCCGACCAGGCCAGACTCGCCGACCAGGCCCTGTACGCGCAGCACCACGGCGACCAGCACGTGTCGGCGCTGCTGCTCTCCTTCGACCTCGCCACCGGCGGCGCGCTCGCGGTGGACGCGGGCTCGCCCCGGATGTGGCGCCGACGGGGTACGGCCGTGGAGCGGATCGAGCTGGAGGCGCAGCTGCCGCTCGGCATGTTCGAGGAGTCCGACTACGTGGCACAGGAGTTCGGCGTCCTGCCCGGTGACCGGCTCCTGGTGGTGAGCGACGGTGTGTACGACGCCCTGTCCCCGCTGGGAGAGGTCTTCGGGGAGCGGGCGCTGGCCCGTGCCGTGTCGGCCACCGCCCTGCTGCCCGCGGCCGACGTACCGCGCGCCGTCCTCGACGAGCTGGCCCGCTATCGCGTCACCGAGCCGCTGGACGACGCGCTGATCGTGTGTCTCGACTGGTCCGGCAGGCCGGTCGGCACGCCGTCCGGCTGACGCCGAGCCCGGGTCCAGCCGCCGAAATGGCGGCGGCGACGGTGCATTCCCCGGTCCGCTCGGGGCACCCGGACCGGGCGGAATCCGGCCGACGGCGGCCGGGGCCCGAAGGCCCGGAGGTGGACGGTGGACTGGTGGATGTGGCTGGTCGTCGTGGTCGCGGCCCTGGTGCTGCTGAGCGTGGCGGCGGTCTGGGTGCAGACGAGCAGACGGTCGGGGACCGTCATCGCCGTGCGGCGCGGGCACCGGTTCGGGAAGCGGGAGGTGCGATGAGCGAGTTGATGTCCGCGCGCGACCTCGGTGGACGACCGGTGGTCACCCTGGGCGGTGAGGCGGTGGCGCGGGTCAAGGACACCGTCTTCGACGGGCCCGCGGGACGTGTCACCGGCTTCACGCTCAACGGCCGGGGGCTGCTCGCGGGCCCGTTGAAGCAGAGCCTGCCGTGGAGCGCGGTCCACTCACTGGGCCGCGACGCCGTCATGATCCTCGGCCGGGAGGTCCTCGCCGAACCGGCCGCGGTGATCGCTCGGGACGAGGCGGCGCACGGCCGGGTGCTGGGCGCCAGGGTGCTCACGGACAGGGGCACGGAGGTCGGGACCGTGCTGGACCTCGTCGTCCAGGCCGGTATCAGCGGGCGCGTGGTGGGGTTCCGGATCGCCGCCCGCCAGTCCCTGGAGTCCGGTTCGAAGCGCCGCCGTCGCAAGGTGTACGTCCCTCGGGGCGAAACGCTCGCCGTGTCGGGACAGGCACTTGTCATCCCCGCGGACGCGACCCGCTTCGTCGCGGACGACCTGGCCGGTTTCGCCGCCCAGGTCGAGGCGTTCCGGCTCCGGGACACCACTGACCGGACGGAACCCACATCGTGACGCTGTTCACCCGGATCCGCGGCCTGCCGGTCATCACGCTCGGTGAGGCGAACGAGCTCGGCGTCGTCAAGTCCCTCACGATCGATGTCGCATCGGGGCTGGTCGGCCAGGTGCGGCTGTCGTCGGCCCGGGGTCGCAAGGAGATCGCGATCGACTGGAGCGCCTTGCACGTGATCGGCCCGGACGCCGTCCTCGTCCGGTCGGACACCGCTCTGGACACCGCCCCTCCCCCGGCGCCCGCGGAAGTCCTGGGCATCCGGATCCTGACCGAGGACGGGGACGAGCGCGGCACCGTGCGGGACATCGCCTTCCACCCGGTCACCGGCCGCGTCGAGAAGATGTGCACGGCCCTGGGCGACATCCCGGGCGACCGGCTGATCGGGCTCGGGGACTACGCCCTGGTCGTACGGGCCGGCTGAGTCGCCTCAGTACCCAGGAGGCGTCGGGGCCGACTCCGGAACGCCGTAGGACGACGAGGTGTCCGCCGTCGTGGCGCCCGCACTCGCCGTGGCGTCGGTGGTCGCGTCGGAGGACGTGAGGCCGGAGTACGGCTCCGACTCCGATGCCGTCGTGGGAGGTTCGGAGGAGGGGTAATCCGGATCCGATGACGCAGAGGCGGGCGGAGACGATACATCGGCCGCCGGCGCATCGGACGAAGCCGACGAGGACGGAGACTTCGGTGACGCAGACGACACGCTCGCCGCGGGGGACGGCTTGGCCGGGGGGTACGTCCTCTCGTCCCGTCGGCCGTCGGTGTCGCCCCGGTGACGGCCGACCCATTCGTCGCGGTGAGGGTCGTAGATGACGAAGACGTCGATGGTGGTCTTGGCGGGCACGACGACCACCACGTCCTGCGACCGGTACGAGGCCCAGGTGTCACCCGTCCGCCTGGGCACGGCCTGCTGCGCGACCGCCGGTGTCAACGGGTTCCCGCAGGCACAGCGCACGCGCGGCACCCCGTGGCCGTCGACGAGTACCGCCGTGCCCGTCTGGAGCACCGCCTGATAGCCGGTGGCCGCGCCGCCCCGGTAGCCGTGGTTGGTGACGCGGGTGTCCATCCGCAGCTGTACCGGGGTGAGCGAGCGCAGGTAGGCGGGGACCGCGGTGGGCTGGACGCCCTCCACGGAGGCGAACGCCTTGTTCTTCGCCGGCTCCGCCTGGAGCGCCTCGATCTGCTTCTCCACATCGCAACTCGCGGTGTTGCGGGTGCCGCCGTAGAGCCCGGGCGCGGAACCCGACACGCCCCGCGTCACATTGGCGGACTCCGGCATGTTCGCCGCGGGTGTCACCGGCGCGGTGGAGCTGTCCTTCGCCGTCGACTCCGTGAACGGATCGGGACCCGGTTTGTTCGCGGCCTGCAGGAACAACTCACCGCCCGACGCCGTGCCGGACGTGCCGCCCGAGCGAGTGAGGACGACACCGAGAACCACCCCGGCCACCACGACCCCGGTGATCAACGCCATCCGCGGCGCCGACTTCCACCAGGGGTGGTCCGGGCCGCCGCCGTGACCGGGCGGGCCGCCGGGACCGCCGCCTCCTGAACCGCCCGCGCCCGGCGGTCCCGGCGGCGGCCCGATCGGCGGTGGCGCGAGCGGGCGGCCGATCCCCTGGGTCGGAGCGTGGTCGGAGGCACCCGGCCGGGGGGAGCCCGACAGCGGGCCCGACGGGGGTCCCGTGGGCCGGTCGGGGAACGACGGGTCGACGCTCACGAACTCTTCTTCCGGGCGTAGGGATCTCGCGGCGTTTCACGCGTTATATGCCGGTTCATTCCACAACGAGCCCATTGTGTGCTCCGGTCGGGTGTCTCCCGCAAGCTGACGCGGTCGGCCCTCCCGACGAGCGGTGGACCCGGGTGCTGCTTAGCGTGGCAGCGTGAGCCCGCAGACACCGTCCGACCAGCTCGTCGCCACTCCAGGCGAGCGGACGGCCGCCCGCCACGGCTGGGTCCAGGCCCTCCTGGCGGTGGTGGCCGGGGTGATCGTCATGCTCGCGGTCGCCGCTCTCGGGCTGTGGGGGGCCGGTGCCACGGACCTGCCCGAGCACGCCTACCCACGGGTCGTCGCGGCCTCCGTCGTGACCGCGGTCGGCGGCACCATCGAGCTCGCGGGTGACGCGGGCGTGATCGCCGACACCCGGGCGGGGCTGACGGTGATCCCCCTGTCGGTCACGCTCGCCGGGGCCCTGGTGGTCGCCGCCGGGTTCCTGCGGCCGCTGCGGCACCGGGCCGTCGCGGGCGCCCCCGAGTTGGCCGGCTGGGCCGCCAGGATCGCGGTCCTGTGGCTGCTGGCCCTCCTCGGACTCGCGCTCTTCTCCCACCAGAACTTCAAGATCTCCCTCGGTACCGGGACGATCAGCGACCTCGGCGACCTCATCGGGGTCTCGCCCGAGGTGGGCTTCAAGACAGCCGTGCCGCTGACGCTGCTCTACGGGGTGCTGTGGCTCGCGGGTGTCCTCGTCCTCGCCCTGCTGGTGTCGCGCGGAGCTCCGCTCCCGGCCCGGCTGCTGCGCTTCCAGGAGTCGGTGCGCCCGGCCGCGTACGCCATGGTCGTACTGCTCCTCGCCTGCGTCGCCGCGGGAGCGGTCGTCGCGCTGGTGGTGGCCGCGACGCGCGGGCACGTACCCGAGACCTTCGCGGTGATCTTCCTCGGGCTGCCCAACCTCGCCTGGCTCGCCTTCACGATCGGGCTGGGCGCCACCTGGAGGGGGCGGGTGGACGGGCCGTTCGGGCTGCCCATGCCGCACGTCCTCGACCAGGTGCTGCGCACCCCGGACGTCTCCTCAGTCAACCTGCGCACTCTGGGCCACTACGACGGCAGGGTGTGGTGGCTGCTGGTCGTCGACGCGCTGCTGCTCCTGGGCGCCGCGTTTCTGATGGCCGCCCGCTCACCGGCCCGGATGCGGGCCTGGCAGCACGCCGTCCGCATGGCTCTCGCGCTGGCGCTCACCGTGCTCATGATCTGCCTGGTCGGCAGGATCTCGGCGCACTACGCCCTGTCGCTCATCGGCATCGGTGACGCCGGCGGCGGCCTCGCGGGCGAGCTCTTCCTCAAGCCGAAACTCTGGAGCGCGCTCGGACTCGCCGTCGTGTGGGGCCTGGTGACCGGGTTCCTCGGCGCCCTGCTGGCAAGGGGAGTCCACCGAAAGGGCGAGGTCGTACAGGACACGGTCGGCTAGACCCTGTGAGCAACACCGGCCGCCAGGGCGGTTGTCTCCCGCGCTGTCAGCGGTCACGCGGCTCGTCCCGCACCTCCGGGACGAGACGTGTCGGTTCATGGTCGTCGGGTGCCCGTACGACACCGGTGCGGGCCCGGCCCGGAACACTCCCGTTCCGCTCCGGGGCCACCGGTTCGTCCGCGACCGCGTACGTGCTCAGCCGCGTCCCGTCGGTGTACACCCAGCGCTCGTGCTCGGCGTCGTACAGCCAGAGGGACTCGCCGTCGACGACCACCCCGATCCGCTGCCCGCGCGTGATGCCGCGGAAGGACGCCCCGTCCAGCCGCCCGGCCGCCAGGTCCTCGGCCGCCCTCCGATAGCGGATGAGGGCCTGCTCGACGCGGGCGAGGAGCGGGCGCGGGTCGGCCGTTCGGGTGAGGGGGTCGCCCTCCGCGGGCGGCGGCTGCGGTACGGCGACCAGCAGCCGCCCGTCGACCCAGGCCGACCAGCCGTTGGCGCAGACGACCCGGCCCCAGTCACCGAGCCGCTCGACGAGCTGCACCGGGAGCAGCGCGTCGAGCGGCACGGTGGGCCGGGAGGGGTCCGGCGCCTCCCAGGCGGGCAGGCCGTCCGGCGGAACGACGTGCGTCGGGCGGAAGTCGTCGGTCGTCGCCGGGTCGGGAGTCGTCATCGCACCTACTTCCGCATGACCTCGGGTTCGTGCCGCCGCAGCAGCCGGGCCACCACGCACCCGAAGACGATCGACAGCACGGCCAGCATGCTCACGTTGACCAGCCACACGCTGGGCTCGTGCCGGAACAGCGGGTCGGAGGTGAGCGTCCCCGGGACGATCCGGCCCAGGGCGATGGTCCCCGACATCGCGCCCAGGGCCCAGCGGGAGGGGACGAGCCAGGCCACTTGCTCCATGCCGGGCACGCCGTGCAGCTTGAGCAGCGCGCCGCTGAAGACCACCTGGACGACGGCGATCAGCACCAGCAGCGGCATGGTGACCTCCTCCTTGGTCACCATCGCGGAGACCAGGAGGCCGAGCATCATCGCGCTGAAGGCCAGCAGGGCCACGGCCAGCGTGATCTCGACAAGCGGCGACATGAGGACCCCGTCGCCGCGGGGCGCGTTGAGGTCGACCCCGAACAGCGCGACGAGGGTGAGGACGACGGCCTGGAGAACGGTGATGGTGCCGAGGACCACGATCTTCGACATCAGGTACGCCGACCGGGACAGGCCGACCGCGCGCTCCCGCTGGTAGATGACCCGTTCCTTCACCACTTCGCGTACGGCGTTGGCCGCGCCCGCCAGGACTCCGCCGATGCACAGGGTGAGCAGCGCGTTCATCGACGTCTCCAGCGTCAGTTTGCTGCTGGCCACGGCGCGGGCCATCACGCCCATGATGCACGGCAGCGCGATCATGACGGCAAGGAAGGTCCGGTCGGCGCTGAGCACGGCCGCGTACCGACGCACCAGGGTGCCGAGTTGCGCGCCCCAGCTCTGTGCCTTGGGCGGCGGTCCGACGGCGGCGGCCGGGCCGGCCCGGAGCAGATGAGGCTGTGGGCTGGAGCTGTCGATGTACCGGCCCTGGAGTGGCGAGCTCCGGTACTCCCCCGCCCAGTCCCGGCCCTGGTCGCGCTCGAAGGCCTCGAACGCCTCGGGCCACTGCTCGTAGCCGAAGTAGGCGAGCGCGTCCTCGGGCGGTCCGAAGTAGGCGACCTTGCCGCCGGGCGCGAGCACCAGGAGCCGGTCGCAGACGTCGAGGCTGAGCACGCTGTGGGTGACCACGATGACCGTACGGCCGTCGTCCGCGAGGCCGCGCAGCATGTGCATCACCGAGCGGTCCATGCCGGGGTCGAGACCGGAGGTGGGTTCGTCCAGGAACAGCAGCGACGGCTTGGTCAGCAGCTCCAGGGCCACACTGACCCGCTTGCGCTGACCGCCGGACAGACTGTGGATGGGCTGGCCGACGCGCTGCTCCAGGCCCAGCTCCTGGATGACCTCGTCGACCCGTGCCTGGCGCTCTGCCTTCGCGGTGTCCTGCGGAAAGCGCAGCTCGGCGGCGTACGAGAGGGCTCGCCGCACCGTCAACTGGGCGTGCAGGATGTCGTCCTGCGGCACGAGGCCGATGCGCTGGCGCAGCTCGGCGTAGTCCTGGTAGAGGTCGCGGCCGTCGTACAGGACCGCGCCGCGGTCGGCGGGGCGCTGCCCGGTGAGGGCGTTGAGGAGCGTGGACTTCCCGGCGCCGCTGGGGCCCACGACGGCCAGCAGACACTTCTCGCCGACGGGAAAGGACACCTCGTCGAGGAGGATCTTGCGGCCGCGGTCGACGGCGACGGTCAGTTCCTGGACATCGAGGGAGACCTCGCCGGTGTCGACGTACTCCTGCAACTCGTCCCCGACGAGGCAGAACGCGGAGTGGCCGATGCCGACGATGTCACCGGTGGTGATCGGGGCGCGGGTGACGGGCTGCCCGTTGAGGAACGTGCCGTTGTGGCTGCCGAGGTCGAGGATCTCGTACGTCCTGTCCGGGTGGGCCAGCAGTTCGGCGTGCCGCCGGGAGACGACCAGATCGTCGATGACCAGGTCGTTGTCGGCACCGCGGCCGATGCGGACGGTACGGGTGGGCAGCGGCCGTACGGTGGTCGGCCGTTGGAAGGTGCCGCTGGCCGAGGATCGGAAGGCTGCTGACGGCCGCTGCGAGGGCCTGCCGGCGAAGACCGCCCGGGGGCCGTCGGAGGGGCTGCCGAAGTGGATGACGCTGCCGGGTCCGACGCCCCATTCGCGGACCCGCCTGCCGTCGGCGTACGTGCCGTTCGTGCTGTTCTCGTCCTGAATCGTCCAGTGGTCCGCCTCGGGCCGCAGGACCGCGTGGTGCCACGAGACCCGGACGTCGTCGATGACGATCTCGCTCGACGGGTCGCGTCCGACGTGATAGTCGCGGCTCGGACTCAGCACCGTGGAGCCCGTCTCGGTTTCGAGGACGAGTTCGGGCGCCGTCGGCGCGACCGACCGCTCTCCCATGCCCAGAATTCTAGCTATTCGTTCACATATACGCCTGATCACCGGCTCATGGCCGGTTCCGCCCGAGTTCCGTGCCTCCGCGAGGCGGGTCGGGACGGGCGGCGACACCGGACGGCGGGGCCGGTCACCGTGACACAGCGCGCCTCCGGCGGCACCGGCCAGGACGATTCCCACGTGTTCCAGGCGGCTACCGCCGGAGTGGTCGGCTGGGACGACAGCGAGCGGGGCTGTTCCAACCGGCTGATCGACCGGGCGCTGCCGGCCGGCGGAACCCTCCGGGACCTGTCCGGTGGCGGTCAGGCCGCGGAGGTGCCGAGGGCGGCGGCGGTCCGCTGCATGCGCAGCGCGTCGACGGATTCGGCGAGCAGTTCGTACTCGGTGGTGTCGTCGCTGGTGGCGATGCGGACGAGCTTTCCGGCAGCCAGCTCCTCGGCGACCAGCTCCTGTTGGAGGGTGTCACCGCACCAGGCGCGCAGAACGCTCGGCACGTCCGGGACGGTGTCCGCGACCGGTGCGATCGAGTTCGGCGGGAAGGTCGGATCGTCGGGCTGCGGATCGAGCCGCGACGCCATCCAGGAGGCACGGTCCCGCATCCACCACAGGGCCAGCGCCAGGGTGGGCGCGCGATAGGTCCCTAACGGGACGCCGATGCGTCTACCTCCGCATATTCCGTATGCGGTCACATGGCACAGGAATTCGTCGTGCACGATCGCTCCCCCATTGCAACGCTCTCCGCCGGCCCGGCCTCGCTTTCCCTGCGGCTCGCTCACTGCGTGCGGCTCGTTCGTGGTGCATGGTGGTGCTGCGCGCGTCGTGCATGGTCGTGCCGCGCGCGGGCGTGGCTGAATCGCCCTGTCACTCGAGTATCGCCACTCCTGACACTCTGTCACCATGCCATTCCAGCCAGTCTCCTGGCATATTCACCGCCCGGTTTGGCCGAAACGCGACTCGCTGCCCTTACCCGGGAGGTAATCGACGCCCTCGGGCGTCGGCGGGCATGGTTGCGGTATCGGATCCCGGCGGGGAAGCACAGCTCGGAATCCACTCACTGACCAGCAACTACCCTACTTTCCATGGAGGTTGATCCACCATGTCCGCAGCCAACGACCGTTACGAGAACGCCGCCGCCCGCTACTTCGAGGCCTGGAACGCCACTGACCGGGATGCGCTCGCCAAGGCGGTCGCCGCCGCCTGGTGCGCGGACGGCAGCTACACCGACCCGCTGGCCGAGGTCCGCGGGCACGACGGGATCGCGGCGGTGATCGCGGCGGCGCACGAGCAGTTCCCGGGGTTCTCCTTCCGGCCCGCCGGGCCGGTCGACGGGCACCACGACATCGCCCGCTTCGGCTGGGAACTGGTCAACGAGGCCGACGGCACGGCACCCGTCGCCGGATTCGACGTGATCACCCTGGACGCCGCGGACAGGATCCGCAGCGTGCACGGATTCCTGGACCGCGTGCCGACGCAGTAGTGCTCCACGTAGTGCTCCAGCCGACGCACGGCGGCGGTGACCGGAGCCTCGAGTGGGCTCGGCGCGGTCACCGTCCGTGAACCGGCCCTCACCGCCCTGCGCGCACGACCGCGATGAGTTTTCCTTGTCCGGGCTCTTGCGCCGCACCGTGATGAACGGCTGGTCCAGCTTGCCCGCGCTGGACCTGCACCGTCTGGCCAAAGGCGATCGGCAAGGAGGAGGGCGACACCGTGACGGTCCGCCTGGAAGAGCGTCTCAGCCCGTGAGGGCCGCCCGCGCGCCGTCACGGTAGCGCCGCGGCGCGACACCCGTCGTCCGCTTGAAGGCGTTGCTGAACGCGCTCTCGGACGTGTAGCCGACCCGCCGGGCCAGGGCCGACACCGACGTCTCGCCGTGTGGTCCCTCGGGAACAGGTCGGCGAAGGCCGGCGTGGTGCCCTACGCCGTGGACCCGGCGGCGGTCGACCGCCTCTGGGAGCTCAGCGAGCGGCTCACCGCCTGACCGACCGGGCCGCGCGGCCCGGTCGGCTTCTCCGACGGCCTGCTGAGCGAGCCTCAGGCCTTGATGATCGCGTCGATCCGCGCCAGCTCCTCCGCGGTGAAGTCCAGGGCGCGGGTGGCCGCGACGCTGTCCTCCAGCTGCTGGGGGCTGCTCGCGCCGATGAGCGCGGAGGTCACCCGGCCGCCGCGCAGCACCCAGGCGAGCGCCAGCTGCGCCAGGGACTGACCGCGGGACTTGGCGATCTCGTCGAGGGCGCGCAGCTGCCGTACCAGGTCCTCGGTGACCGTGTCGGCGCTCAGGAAGGGGCTATCACTGGCGGCGCGCGAGCCCTCCGGGATGCCGTCGAGGTAGCGGCTGGTGAGCAGGCCCTGCTCCAGCGGGGAGTAGGCGATGGACCCGACCTGCAGCTCGTCCAGCGTGTCCAGGAGCCCCTCGTCCTCGGGGCGGCGGTCGAGCATCGAGTAGCGCGGCTGGTGGATCAGCAGCGGGGTGCCCAGCTCGGCCAGGATGCGGGCGGCTTCCCGGGTCTGCTCCGCGGAGTAGTTGGAGACACCGACGTAGAGCGCCTTGCCCTGCTGGACCGCCGAGTGCAGGGCGCCCATCGTCTCCTCCAGGGGAGTCTCCGGGTCGGGGCGGTGCGAGTAGAAGATGTCCACGTAGTCCAGGCCCATCCGGGCCAGGCTCTGGTCGAGCGAGGACAGCAGGTACTTGCGGGAGCCCCATTCGCCATAGGGGCCCGGCCACATCAGGTATCCGGCCTTGGTGGAGATGACCAGCTCGTCGCGGTGCGGCCCGAAGTCCGCCTTCAGGGCGTCGCCGAGGGCCGACTCGGCGGCGCCGGGCGGCGGACCGTAGTTGTTGGCCAGGTCGAAGTGGGTGACACCGAGGTCGAAGGCGCGGCGCAGGATCGCGCGCTGGGTCTCCACCGGCCGGTCGGGGCCGAAGTTGTGCCACAGGCCGAGCGACAGCGCGGGCAGCTTCAGTCCGCTGCGTCCGGTGCGCCGGTAGGGCATGTCCGCGTAACGGTCGGGGTGTGCGGTGTACAACGCGTACTCCTGAAAGGCCGGGAAAACAGGTCTCCACTCTCGCGCGGGCACGGTGCAGAGGTCCAACGGGAGAATCGGATGGGACTGAGCGACGGCGCTTCTCAATCGGCGACTACTGTTGTGCCCCATGGAACTGCGCCACCTTCAGCACTTCGTCGCGGTCGCCGAGGACCAGCATTTCACCCGGGCGGCGGAACGGCTGATGGTGTCGCAGTCGGGACTGTCGTCCTCCATCCGCGCCCTGGAGCGGGAGCTTCAGGCCCCGCTGTTCGTGCGCACCACCCGTCGGGTCACGCTCACGGAGGCCGGTCGTGCCCTGCTCGGCGAGGCGGAGCGGATCCTCGCCCAGGTGCGCTCGGCGCAGGACGCGGTGGCCGCCGTACAGGGCGTCCTGCGCGGCACGCTCTCCCTGGGCACCGAGCAGTGCATCGCGGGCGTGGATGTGGCCAAGCTCCTCGCCGCGTTCCGGCGGCGCCATCCCGACGTCGAGATCCGGCTGCGACAGGCGGGCTCCGAGGCGCTGGCCGAGGAGGTCGCCGCGGGCCGTCTCGACCTGGCCTTCGCCGTCAGGACGCGGGCGGACGGGGACCAGCTGCGGTCGGTCCCGCTGACCAGCGAGCCGATGACCGTGCTCTGCCATCCCACCCACCGCCTCGCGACCGCCGCCGTGGTCACGCCTCAGGAGCTGGGCGGCGAGGCCTTCGTCGACTTCCACCCCGACTGGGGGCCGCGCCGCACCACGGACGCGGCCTTCGCGGCGGCGGACGTACGGCGGACCGTGGCGCTGGAGGTCAGCGACGTGCACAGCCTGCTGGAGCTGGTCCACGAGGGCCTCGGCATCGCCGTCGTGCCCCGCCACTTCGGCCACAAGCGCGAGGCCGGCGCTCTCACCGCCCTCCCTTTCAAGGGCGCCTGTGACGCCTCGTACGAGACCGTCGCCATGCTGCCGCCGCCGGACGCCACCAGTCCGGCGGCGCGGGCGCTGATGGTGCTTCTCGACACCCCGCAAGAGGGGGCCTGACACCACCCCCGGACGGGCTCCAGCACTCCTGACCCGGCCCGCTCCCCGGCCGCAGACTCGTGGACGTCCACAAAGGCAACCGCGAGGCTGGAGTACGGAGATGGCGGATCACACACGGCGGACGGTCCTGCGCGGGACTGCGGTCGCGGCGGCGGGAGGGCTCGTCGGCGCGATGGGGGGCCGGGTGGCAGCGGCGGCGGCACCGGTGTCGGGCGCGCCGACACAGGGCGGGCATCGGTTCCCGTTCCTGGAGGGGGCGTTCAAGCCCGTCACCGAGGAGCTGACGGCGTTCGACCTGCCGGTCACCGGACGCATCCCGCGCGAGCTGAACGGCCGCTTCCTGCGCAACGGTCCCAACGTCCTGGGTCTGGAGGACCCGCGCGCCCACCACTGGATGCTGGGTGAGGGCATGGTGCACGGCGTGCGGCTGCGGGACGGCCGCGCGGAGTGGTACCGCAACCGCTGGGTCCGCTCGGCCTCCGTGGCCAGGAAGCTCGGCGAGCCGTACCCCGGGCCCGTCCCGCCGGACGACTTCCCGTGCAACACCCATGTGATCGGGTACAAGGGACGGATCCTGGCCCTCCAGGAGAGCGGGCCGCTGCCGTACGAACTCGACCACGAGCTCAACACGGTGGGCACGTACGACTTCCGCGGCACCCTCGAAGGGGCCTTCACCGCCCACACCAAGTTCGACGCGGCGGCCGGCGAGCTGCACGCGATCGCCTACTACCCCACCTGGGACCACGTCCGGCACCAGGTGATCGACCACACGGGCCGGGTCACGAGGACCACGCGGATCCCGGTGGCGGACGCGCCGATGATGCACGACTTCGCGCTCACCGAGAAGTACGTCGTGATCTTCGACCTGCCCATCACCTTCGACCCCGCGGGCGCCGAGCGGGGCGACCCCGTGCCGTACGTCTGGAACGAGAAGCACCCGACGCGGGTCGGTCTGCTGCCGCGCGCGGGCGGAAAGGTCCGCTGGTTCGAGGTGGATCCGGTCTTCTACTCGCACACCCTGAACGCGTACGACGAGGGCTCGTCCGTGGTCGTCGACATGACGACCTACCCGGCGCCCTTCTATGTCGCGGGCCGCGGCGCCGACGGACCGTACGGCGCCGGCACCGCCTCGCTCGAACGCTGGACGATCGACGTGGCGCACGGCCGGGTGCGCACCAGGACCCTCGACGACCGCCCGCAGGAGTTCCCGCGCGTCCACGAGGCGTTGGTGTCCAGGCGGCACCGTTACGCCTACACGGCGGCCGCCGCCGACATGACCCTGGCGTATCTGACGCCCGACGGGAACCCGCCCGACCGGGCCTTCGCCAACGCGCTGATCAAGCACGACCTGCTCCGCGGGACCACCCAGGTCCACCGGCTGCCACGGGACGCCGCCGCGGGGGAAGCCGTCTTCGTACCCTCCGAGTGCGCACGGGCCGAGGACGACGGCTACGCGGTCGCCTATGTGCACAACCCCGATCGCGGGGCCGCCGACCTGGTGATCCTGGCAGCCCAGGACTTCACGGGCGAGCCGGTCGCCCGGGTCCATCTCCCGGGACGGGTGCCGCTCGGCTTCCACGGGAGTTGGATTCCGGACGCGTGAGGGACCGCGATGCGCGATGGTGGACGCATGCATGCAAAGGACATCCTCATCGACGCGTACAGCCGCATCCAAGAAGAGGTCCATGCCGCCGTCGAGGGTCTGCCGCCGGACGTTCTCAACGCCCGTCCCTCGGACGACGCCAACTCCGTGTCATGGCTGGTCTGGCACCTCACCCGCGTCCAGGACGACCATGTCGCGGACGCCGCCGGGCTTGAGCAGGTCTGGCTCTCGCAGGACTGGGAGAAGCGCTTCGGCCTCGATCTGCCGCGCCTGGACACGGGGTACGGGCACAGCTCCGCGAAGGTCGCCAAGGTGCGGGTCGACTCCGGTGACCTGCTGACCGGGTACTACGACGCCGTGCACGAACAGACGCTGGAGTTCGTGCGCGGGCTGGCCGCCAAGGACTTCGAGCGGATCGTGGACGAGCGCTGGGATCCCCCGGTCACGCTGGGCGTACGGCTGGTCAGCGTCCTGTCCGACGATCTGCAGCACGTCGGACAGGCCGCCTATGTACGGGGGCTGGTTCAGAGGGCGTAGCCGGGCAGCACGACGTCCTCGATGAGGGCCTTGCGCTCGTCGAACGGGATGAACGCGCTCTTCATGGCGTTCACCGTGACCGTGCGCAGGTCCTCCACCGTCCAGCCCGCCTCCTCCACCAGCAGCGCCATCTCGCGCGTCATCGTGGTGCCCGACACCAGACGGTTGTCGGTGTTGAGGGTGACGCGGAAGCCGAGGTCGCGCAGGGCGGTGATGGGGTGCTCGGCGATGGAGGTCGCGGCGCCCGTCTGGAGGTTCGACGTCGGGCACATCTCCAGGGCGATACGGCGGTCGCGCACCCAGCCCGCGAGGCGGCCGAGCTTGCCGTCGACGATGTCCTCGGTGATGCGGACGCCGTGACCGATGCGCTGGGCGCCGCAGACCTGGAGGGCCTGGTGGATGCTGGGCAGACCGTGGGCCTCACCGGCGTGGATGGTGAACGGGACGCTCTCGCCGCGCAGGTGCTCGAAGGCGGCGAGATGGTCGGCGGGCGGGAAGCCGTCCTCGGCCCCCGCGATGTCGAAGCCGACGACGCCGGCGTCCCGGAACGCCACCGCGAGGTCGGCGATCTCCCGGGTGCGGTCGAACATGCGCATCCCGCACAGCAGGGTGCCGACCCGGACCGGGGTGCCCGCGGCCTTGGCCATACCGGCCGCCAGGCCCTCCTGCACGGTCTCGACGACCTCGGGCAGGGTCAGCCCGCCGTTCACCATCAGCTCGGGCGCGTACCGGACCTCGCCGTAGACGACGCCGTCCTCGGCCAGATCGAGCACGTACTCCTCGGCCGTGCGCAGCAGGCCCTCGCGGGTCTGCATCACGGCGAGGGTGTGCTCGAAGGTGGCTATGTAGCGCACCAGGTCACCGGAGTTGGCGGCCTCGTAGTACCAGGCGGCCAGCGCGTCCGGGTCGGTGGTGGGCAGCGTGTGACCGACCGTCCCGGCGAGCTCCACCAGGGTGGCGGGGCGCAGGCCTCCGTCGAGGTGGTCGTGCAGCACGGCCTTGGGGAGACGGCGGATGGTGTCGATGTCGATGCGGGGCGCGGTCATGCGTGTCGTTCCTCGGCAGGTTCTGATCGGCAGGTTCTGAACAGATGGGTGGATGTCAGGCGGCGGGCTGGAGCAGGTCCCAGCGGTTTCCGTACAGGTCCTGGAAGACGACGACCGAGCCGTACGGTTCGTGGCGCGGCTCTTCCAGGAAGGTGACGCCCGCCTCGCGCATGCGGGCGTGGTCGCGGGCGAAGTCGTCGGTGTGCAGGAAGAAGCCCACGCGCCCGCCGGTCTGGTCGCCGACCCGGCCGCGCTGCGCCTCGTCCTTGGCCCGGGCCAGCAGCAGTCCGCTGCCGCCGCCCTCCGTGCCCGGCTCGACGACGACCCAGCGGGAGCCGTCGGGCCGCGGCTGGTCCTCGACGAGCCGGAACCCGAGGGCTTCGGTGTAGAAGCGGATCGCCTCGTCGTAGTCGTCGACGACGAGGGTGACCAGCGCGATGCGTCGCATCGGGACCCCTTAGGTAGTTATACGTAACACGTTAGGGTACGGCATCCCACCGCATGCTCCCGCCGCACCCCGCCCACGCCGGGTCGCAGGGTGCGGCGGGGTGCGGGACGCTGGTCACGCCCCCGGCCCGCCGGCGTCCGGCAGGCCTGGGCACCGCGCACGGCGTTCATCTTTCGCGTCCGCCACGGGAACGATCGCGGCCCGGCAATCGTCTACAGTTCTGTAGACCGTCTACAGGACTGTAGTCACCGCGGGCGCGGTCATCCGACGCGCCCGCACGCCCACCATGGAAGGGTCCTCCGTCGATGTCCGCAGCCCCGCGCACCGCGCTGCCGTACGCGGTCGATGTTCCCCGGGCCCTGTCATGAGGCGCGCGGACGCGACCGAACTCGCGGGATCGACCGCGGTCGGCAGCCTGGTCGCCTTCGTGCTGCTGACGCTGGTCGTGACCGGCCAGGACGGCGCCCCGCTCTTCGGTGACCAGGACCTCAACGCCTGGTCCGCGGACCACCGCCCACCCGTCGCGCTGGCCGTGGCCCGCGGTCTGACCTACACGGGCACGGGCCTCGTGCCGTACATGCTGGTCGCGCTGGCGGGTGTTGTCCTCGGCCGCACCGCACGGCAGCGGATCCTCTTCGCCCTCGGCTGCGTCGGCTGTCTCGCCGCCGCCCAGGCCGTTCGGTACGGCGTGATGTCCCTGGTCGCCCGCCCCCGCCCCGCGACGGCGGAGTGGGCCACACACGCCTCCGGCTGGTCCTTCCCCTCGGGCCACACCACCACGTCCGCCATCGCCGGCGGACTGCTCATTCTCGCGGTGCTCGCCCGGGCGCCCCGCGGCGGACGGGCCCTCGCGGCGCTCCTCGCCTGCTGGGCCGTCCTGGTCGGACTCACCAGGGTCTATCTGGGCGTCCACTGGTTCTCCGACGTGCTCGGCGGCTGGCTGTTCGCCCTGTGCTGGCTGAGCCTCAGCGTCTACGCCCTCGCTCGCATCGCCCCGCACACGTTCTCCTCCATATCGGCGCTCCGTCTCCGCCCAGGTCCCACGACGGAAGAGCGCCCCGATGACTCCCACCCCCACCGCGAAGTCCCCCCTCACCCGGCTCCGTAACCACCTCGGCTGGGCCGTCGGCGCGTCCTACCTCGCCGCCGCGGCCCTGCCGGCGCCGGGGCTGTGGTTGCGTCATCCGCACATGATCGGGGCGGCCGGGATACCGCACATCGCCTTCGAGACCCCTCGTTTCCTGCTGTCCCTGCTCCTGTTCAGTGCCGGCCTGCAGGTGCCGATCCACGAACTGCGGGCGTTGGTCAGGCGCCCCACCGCGCTGCTGACCGGGCTCGTCCTCCATCTGGTCGCACCCATGCTGATCATTCCGGGCGTCGCGTTCGCGCTGAGCCGGTCGCCCGACAGCGACGGGGGCAGCGGAATGATCGCGGCGATGATCCTGATCGTCGCGATGCCGGTGGCGGCCGGAGCCACCGTGTGGACGAGCAAAGGGGACGGCGACCAGTCGACGACCGTGGGCCTGGTGCTGGCGTCCACGCTCGTCAGCCCGTTCACCATCCCGGTCACCATGACGGCCCTGTGCCCCCTGCTGAGCGGCGACTACGCGAACACGCTGTCGGGGGCCGCCCTGACCACCGGACACGCCTTCGCACTCACGGGAGTCCTGCTTCCCTGCGGCGCCGGAATCCTGTGCCGGCTCGCCCTGCCGGACCGTGCGCTGACCCGCCTCCTCGACGTCGCGGTCCCCACGGCGATGGTCGGCTCGCTGCTCCTGACGTACATCAACGCCAGCGGTGTCATCGGCCCCTTCCTCACCCATCCCGAACCGGTGCTGCTGGTGGCGGCGCTGGTCGTCGCCGCCACCGTCTGCGGCCTGTCGTTCGGCCTGGGCCGGATCACGGCCCGTGCGCTGCGCCTGGACGGTCCGGCGGGCGCCTCCGTGACACTGGCCTGCGGGATGAACAACAGCAGCGCGAGCGCGGTCCTCATCACGACAACCCTGCCCGACCGGCCGCACGTCCTGCTGCCGGTGCTGGCGTACAGCCTGCTGCAGAAGGTGGCCGCGGGGCGCGTCGTGCGGGCCGGGCTCAGGCGGGGCGCCCGCGCATGACATCGTGGAGATCAACTCGGGGCCGGTCCCGCCGGTCCTTCTGCCCAGCGCTGCCCCCACAGGAGTTGAGTGCGATGTCCGAGCTGCCGAAGCCGACCGGAGCCCCCGCCCATCAGAACGTGACCTTCCCCAGCGCCGGCACCACGGCGCACGGCTATCTGGCACTGCCGGCGTCCGGGCAGGGACCCGGGGTGATCGTCATCCAGGAGTGGTGGGGTCTGACCGACCACATCGCGCAGGTGGCGGACCGGCTGGCCGCGGAGGGCTTCGTGGCCCTCGCGCCCGACCTGTACGGCGGCAATGTCGCCCATGACAGCGGCGAGGCCTTCCGGATGATGAAGGAGCTGCCGGTGTCGCGCGGCGTCGAGCTCCTGTCCGGTGCGGTCGATCATCTGCTCGGGCTGCCCGAGGTCACCTCCGACACGGTGGGCGCGGTCGGCTTCTGCATGGGCGGCGGCTTCGTCCTGTACCTGGCCGCGGCCGACCCCCGGGTCAGCGCGGCGGTGCCGTTCTACGGCGTGATCCAGGGTGAGCTGCCCGACTTCTCCCGCCTGAAGGCACAGATCCAGGGTCACTACGGCGAACTCGACACGAGCATCCCGAAGGAGAACCTGGAGCGGCTGAGGGAGGCGGTCCAGCAGCAGGCCGGCATCGCCGCGGACTTCCGGCTCCACCCGGCCAACCACGCCTTCTTCAACGACGGCCGACCGGAGACGTACGACCGCGAGTCGGCCGCGCGGGCCTGGGAGAGCACGGTGCCCTTCCTGCACGAGCAACTGGGCTGAGCAGGTCACCCGGGGCGGCCCGCCGAGGACCGCCCCCGGTGACAGGGCCCGTCCGTCACCCGCCCGGCCGATGGAGTGCGTCGAGGCGGGCCAACTCGTCGTCGGTGAGCCGCAGCGCGCCCGCGGCGACGTTCTCGACGAGGTGGTCCGGACTGCCGGTGCCGGGGATGGCGAGCACGTGCGGGCCCTGCCGCAGGGTCCACGCGAGGCGTACCTGCGCGGGCGTCGCGCCGTGCGCACGCGCGACGGCGAGCACCTCCTCGTCGCCGCCGGTGCCGCTCGGGCCCCGCTCACCGCCCTTGCCGGCGATCGCGAAGAACGGCACGAACGCGACGCCCAGTTCCCCGCACCTGCGCAGGAGTTCGTCGGTCCCGGCGTCCGGGGAGTCGAGCCCGTACCGGTTCTGCACACTCACCACCGGCGCGATGGCCCGCGCCCCCTCGAGGTGCCGGAGTCCGACGCTCGAAATGCCGAGGTGCCGGATCAGCCCCGCCTCGCGCAGCTCGGCCAGCGCGCCGAAGTGCTCGGCGATCGAGTCCTGCCCCGTCCGCCGCAGGTACACGAGGTCGAGGTGGTCGCGGCCCAGTTGCCGCAGGTTCTCCTCGACATGGGCGCGGAGCTGGTCCGGCGGGGCCGGGGTGCCCCACTCCCCCGAGTAGTCGCGGAACGGCCCGACCTTGGTGGCGATGACCAGGTGGTCCCCGTACGGGGCCAGCGCGCTGTTGATCAGCTCGTTCGCGGAGCGCAGCGACGAGAAGTAGAACGCGGCGGTGTCGATGTGGTCGACACCCAGCTCGATCGCGCGGCGCAGCACGGCGATCGACCGGTCGCGGTCGCTCGGCGTGCCGAGGTGGAAGGCCGCGCTGCCCGTCAGCCGCATCGCGCCGAAGCCGATGCGGCGGACGGGGAGATCTCCGAGTGTCCAGCTGCCCGCAGCCGCCGCGTTGATCGTTTCCGAGGTCATCGCGGCAGTTTCGCACACGCGTTCAGGGCCCGGGCGGCTGCCGTCCGCAGCCGATCAGCAGTAGAGGTTGCCGCCGGCCGAGGTCCCGAGGATCTGCACGAACCGCTGATAGGCGTCCACCCTGCTCTGCACCTGCGCCGGGTTCTTGCCGTCGCACTCCAGGGAGCCGTTGATGCTGCGGATGGTCTGGCCGAATCCCGCGCCGTTGACCATGGCGTTGTGGCCCGTCATGGTGCCGGGACCCGTCTGGGTGTTCCAGTACCAGAGGCCGGTCTTCCAGGCCACGGCGGCATCGTTCTGCACCAGGTAGGGGTTATTGAGGAGGTCGATGCCGAGCGCGTCGCCCGCGGCCTTGTAGTTGAAGTTCCAGCTGAGCTGGATCGGGCCGCGGCCGTAGTAGGCCGACTGTCCCGCCGGGCAGCCGTAGGGCTGGCTCCAGTCGCAGTAGTGGGGGTAGTTGGCGGTGTTCTGCTCCACCACGTAGACCAGGCCGCCGGTCTCGTGGCTGACGTTGGCGAGGAAGGCCGCGGCCTCCTGCTTCTTCACGGTGTCGCTGCCTGTGTTGGCGAAGGCCGGGTAGGCGCTCATCGCCGCCCGCAGACCGCTGTAGGTGTAGAAGGAACTCCGGTTCGGGAACATCTGGTTGAACTGCGCCTCGCTCACCACGAAGCCGTCGGAGGGTGTCGTGGAACCTCCGTCGCAGGCGTAGGGGTCCCAGTACCAGGTGCTGATGGTGGGGTCGTAGCCCGGGTTGTCGTGCTCGGCGACGTAGGTCTTCCCGTCGGTGTAGCGGACGACGTCACCGGTGACGTACGACCTCCCGGCCACCCAGCTCGGATAGCTCGAACAGGCGGCGGCGGACGCACCGGAGGCCGGTAGCAGCACCGGGGTGGCGGACGCGAGGGCGAGGACGGTGAGGACTGCGGAGATTCGGCGCCTCGACACAGGTCAACTCCTTTGCGGGACACGGCCGCTCCCGGACAAGGGCAGCGCGGAGCGGAGCCTTGTGCGCACATGCCGGCGGGGCCGGCCACGGCGTCGGGGGCGGCCGTGGTGGGGGGTGTGGAGCCACACTCAACCGCTTTGGTATGTACCAGTCAAGGGTGTAGACCAGTCAGATCTGACAACGTTGGCAGAGAGGGTCGCACGACGGTGCCCCGGCAGATCGTCGAGGATCTGCCGGGGCACCGTGGGGGTCGCGTCAGCCGAGCGGCTTCTGCAGCACCGCCTTGCGGTGGCTGAACGTCTCGATGGAGTAGCGGCCGTGGTAGCTGCCCATGCCGCTCTCGCCGACCCCGCCGAACGGCAGGTCGGAGACGGTCAGATGGGCGAGCGGCAGACCGAGGCCGAGGCCTCCGGAGGACGTCTCCTCGGCGATCCGCTCCCGGGTGGTGTCCGACTCGGTGAAGACGTAGAGCGCCAGGGGCTTGTCGCGGTCGTTGATGAAGTCGATGGCCTCGTCCAGCCCCGCCACCGTGACGATCGGCAGGATCGGTCCGAAGATCTCCTCCTGCATCACGGGGGCCTTGGGGTCGACGTCGGCGAGGACGGTGGGCGCGAGGTACTTGGTGGCCCGGTCTCCGGTGCCGCCGATGACGGTGCGCCCGGAGTCGAGCAGCGAGCTGAGCCGGTCGAAGTGCCGCTCGTTGACGATCCGCCCGTACTCGCCCGACCGTCCCGGCTCGGCGCCGAAGAGCGCCTCGACGGCGCGCACGAGCTCGGGCTCCAGTGCGCGGGCGGTCTCCGGGTCGGTGAGGACGTAGTCCGGCGCGACGCAGGTCTGCCCGGCGTTGAGGAACTTGCCGCGGGCGAGCCGGTCGGCGACGACGGACAGGTCGGCGTCACGGTCGACGAACGCCGGTGACTTGCCGCCCAGTTCGAGGGCGACGGGGGTGAGGTGCTCGGCGGCGGCCCGCATCACGATCCGGCCGACCGCGCCGTTGCCGGTGTAGAAGATGTGGTCGAAGCGCTCCGCCAGCAGCGCGGTGGTCTCCGGAACGGCGCCCTCGACGACGGCGACCGCGTCGGTGTCGAGGTGGCGCGGCAGCAGCCGGGCGAGGGCGGCGGAGGTGGCGGGGGCGAGCTCGCTGGGCTTGACGACCACCGTGTTGCCCGCGGCCAGCGCGCCGAGCATCGGCGTCAGCAGGAGCTGCACCGGATAGTTCCAGGGGGCGATGACCAGCACGACGCCCAGCGGGTCGTACCGCGTCCAGCCCGTCGCGTCGGCGCCGAGATGGGCGGGGACCGGGGCGGACTCGGGGCGCAGCCACTCGTCGAGATGGTCGAGGGTGTGGTCGATCTCGCGCACGGTGAAGTCGATCTCGGTGCGGAAGGCCTCGGTGGAGCTCTTGCCGAGGTCCGTGTGGAGGGCCTCCGCGAGCTCGGCGCCGTGCGTGGTGAGCAGTTCGCGCAGTCGGCGCAGCTGGGTGGTGCGCCACGCGAGGGGCTTGGTGCGGCCGGAGCGGAAGGTGGCGCGCAGCCGGGCCACGATGTCGGCGGGCTGCTCGGGGGTGCGGTCGTTCACGGTGCCTCGCTGATCGGTGCGGACCTGGCGGCCCACGGGCGGTCGTCTTGAGCCGTAGGGCTCGGTGTAAACGCCAACCTTTCATGCGCCCAAATAAATTCCGGGTACACGAAGAATACGTTCCGCGATCACGACGTCACGGAGGGGTGTCAGAGGGCGGGCTCCGCGGGAGACCCGTGGAGCGTGTCGGCCAGGCGCTCCAGCAGGCCCCTCAGCAGCTCGTCCTCGCCGTCGCTCAGCACCGGCCACCGCGCGCAGACCTCGCGGTCGAGGCGGCGCCAGTACGTCTGGCCGCGCGGGGTGAGATGGGCGAGGATGCGCCGCCGGTCGAGAGGATCGACGCGGCGGTGGACGAGGTTCTGGTCGACGAGTTGGTCCACGAGCTTGGTCAGCGTCGCGGGCGGCAGGAAGGCGGCCTCGGCGACCGCGGTCATGTGGTGGCCCTCGCCGTCGGAGAGCAGGGCGAGCACCCGCCAGGCGTCGAGGGAGCAGCCGTCCTCGTCGAGGACGGTCTGGAGGTGGCGCGCGGCAAGCCGTTCGGCCCGCGTCAAGAGCTGCATCAGGTTCTGAGGCTCACGCGCAGATCGGCCGGCCATCATGCTCCTTGGTCACGAGGTGCGTACATCGTATGAGACGGACTGGAGTTCACCGCGGGGACCCGAAATCATGACGCCATGTTCGGGAGCCCTCCCCCTCCGCTCGACTGGTTCACGGCCGACGACTCCGTGCTCGGTGTGGCGCTGGTCTTCCCGCTCCAGGGGTCGGCGGGCATCTTCGGGCCCGCCTGCGAACTGTGCGCGCGGCTGGCCGCGGAGGAGGTCAACCGCGCGGGCGGCGTCCTCGGCAAGGAGCTGCGACTGCTGCCCGTCGACGGCGGCGCCCCGCCGGGTGCCGTCGCCGACCACGTCGAGGCCCTGGTGGACCTGGGGGTCGTGCAGGGCGTCACAGGCTGGCACATCTCCTCGGTGCGGCAGGCGCTGGCGCCGAGGGTCGCGCACCGGGTGCCGTACGTCTACACCGCGCTGTACGAGGGCGGTGAGCACACCGCGGGGGTGTTCCTCACCAGCGAGACACCGCGCGACCAACTCCGCCCCGCGATGGGACTGTTGGCGCACGAGCGCGGAGTGCGGCGCTGGTTCGTCGTCGGCAACGACTACATCTGGCCACGCCGTACGGCCCGTGCGGCGCTCGGGTACGCCCGCGAGTCCGGGGCCGACATCTGCGGACAGTCCTATCTCCCGCTCGGCACCCACGACTTCGACGGCGTACTGCGGCGCATCGAACGGTCGGAGGCGGACGCTGTCCTGATGCTGCTGGTGGGCAGCGACGCGGTGCGTTTCAACCGGGCGTTCGCGGCGGCCGGACTCGACGAGCGCTGTCTGCGGCTGAGCACGCTGATGGACGAGAACATGCTGATGGCCAGCGGGCCGAGCACCACCTCGGACCTCTTCAGCACCGCGGGCTTCTTCGCCTCGCTCGCGAATCAGGACACCCTCGACTTCCACGGCCAGTACGCCGGAAGGTACGGCATCGAGGCACCGGCACTCGGAAGCCTCGGCGAATCCTGTTACGAGGGCGTCCTGTTGCTCGCCGCGCTCATCTCCAGGGCCGGGTCGCTCGACGTGTCGGCGATCGGGGCGACGGCCGACACCGTGTCGTACGAGGGACCGCGCGGACTGCTCCATCTGCGGGGCAGCCACGTACGGCAGCGGATCTATCTGGCACGGGCCGAGGGAGTCGACTTCGACGTGGTGGCCGAACTCGATCTTCACGGATCCCGCCCTTGACACGTTCGCACCCACACCAAGATACTTCCTGCAGGAAGTAATTAGAATGCCTCGGGCGATCTGTGAATTCATGCACAGAATTCCGCCCCGGGCATTTTTTCTTGCCCGGAGAGAGCGGGAAGATACAGCCGGGAAAGTGTGGTGAAACGCCTTGGAAACAGGGCGACTTGAGGCTGTGACCGCACTTCAGGAACCAGCCGGTACACCATCAGCGGAAAGCTGGAGACTCGCGCGCCATCGCCGCCCCTGAAGGGCTGTCTCTTTCTTTCCGGCTGTCCCCTCATGGGACTTAGGGGGTTCTTTTGTCCAGCGTTTCCAACGTTTCCATGGTTTCCCGGGTTTCCCCGGTTTCCCCGGTTTCCAGCACCTCCAGGCGTCGGTTCATCGCCGGCGCCTCGGCGCTCGCCGCGGTCGTCGCGCTCTCCGCGTGCGGCGCGAAGACCAACTCCGGCGGTACGTCCGACAAGGCGGCGCAGGCCGACACCAGCGGTGACACGGTCAAGGTCGGACTCCTCAACTCGCTCTCCGGCACCATGGCGATCAGCGAGGTGACCGTACGCGATTCGCTGAAGCTGGCGATCGACGAGATCAACGCCTCAGGCGGAGTGCTAGGCAAGAAGATCAAGCCGATCAGCGAGGACGGCGCCTCCGACTGGCCGACCTTCGCCGAGAAGGCGAGCAAGCTCATCAAGGAGGACCGGGTCGCGGCCACGTTCGGCTGCTGGACCTCGGCGAGCCGCAAGGCCGTCAAGCCGGTCTTCGAGAAGAACAAGTCGCTGCTGTTCTACCCCGTGCAGTACGAGGGCCTGGAGGAGTCGCCCTACATCTTCTACACCGGCGCGACCACCAACCAGCAGATCGTCCCGGCGCTCGACTACCTCAAGTCACAGGGCAAGAAGAAGATCTACCTCGTCGGCAGCGACTACGTCTTCCCGCGCACCGCCAACAAGGAGATCAAGGCGTACGCGAAGGCCAACGGCATGACGGTTCTCGGCGAGGACTACGCGCCGCTGGGCTCCACGGAGTTCAGCACGATCGCCAACAAGGTGAAGGCGTCGAAGGCGGACGCGGTCTTCAACACCCTCAACGGCGACTCGAACGTGGCGTTCTTCAAGGAGTACAAGTCCGCGGGCCTGACCGCCACCCGCATGCCGGTGGTCTCGGTGTCGATCGCCGAGGAGGAGGTCAAGTCGATCGGATCGCAGTATCTGGCGGGCCAGTTGACGGCCTGGAACTACTACCAGACGACCCCGGGCGCGGCGAACACCAGGTTCGTGAAGGCGTACAAGGCCAAGTACGGCCAGGACAAGCCGACCAGTGACCCTATGGAGGCCGCGTACACCTCGGTCTACCTGTGGAAGGCGATGGTCGAGAAGGCGAAGTCCTTCGACCCGGAGAAGGTCAAGGCGGCCTCCGACGGCATCACCTTCGAGGCGCCCGAGGGCAAGGTCACCGTCGACGGCGCGAGCCAGCACATCTACAAGACCGCCCGCATCGGCAAGGTCGGCACCGACGGGCTGATCCAGGAAGTGTGGAACTCGGGCAAGCCGATCAAGCCGGACCCGTTCCTCAAGGGCTACTCCTGGGCCTCCGGCCTCTCCTGACCGCCCGTCGCACGGGGGCCTCGACCACGACAGACCTCGTCCACGACGAGAGGCCCCCGTGTCCCGTCCCCCGGAGTCGCTCCATGACCGTGATCCTCGGGCAGATGTTCACCGGCGTCAGCATCGGTGCCGTCCTGCTGCTCATCGCGCTCGGCCTGTCGCTCACCTTCGGCCAGATGAACGTCATCAACATGGCCCACGGCGAGTTCATCATGGCCGGCGCCTACACCACGTACGTCCTCCAGAAATCCATCGCCGGCGCGGGTCTCTCGCTGATCGTCGCGCTGCCCGTCGCCTTCCTCGTCTCGGGTGCCCTCGGCGCGCTGCTCGAATGGCTGCTCATCCGCCGGCTCTATCTGCGTCCCCTGGACACCCTGCTGGTCACCTGGGGTGTCTCCCTGATGCTCCAGCAGCTCGCGCGGGACATCTTCGGCGCACCCAATGTCCAGACCCGCGCGCCGGACGTCCTCACCGGGAACATCACCGTCATCGGCGGCGACGACCCGCTCACCTTCGCGAGCAGCCGCCTGTTCATCCTGGGGCTGGCGGTCGCGGCGGTGGTCGCCCTGTCGCTCACCCTGCGGCTGACCCCACTCGGGCGGCGCATCCGTGCGGTCGTGCAGAACCGGGACCTCGCCGAGGTGTCCGGCATCTCCACCGGCCGTGTCGACCGCACCGCGTTCTTCATCGGGTCCGGCCTGGCCGGGATCGCCGGGGTCGCGCTGACACTCGTCGGTCCGATCGGGCCCACGATGGGCACCAACGTCATCATCGACGCCTTCCTGGTGATCGTGGTCGGCGGCATCGGACAGCTCAAGGGCAGCGTCATCGTCGCCTTCGTGCTGGGCGTGCTGCAGTCCGTGCTGGAGTACTCCACCACGGTCAGCGTCGCGAAGGTACTGGTCCTCGTGGCCATCGTCGCGTTCCTCCAGTGGCGGCCCCAGGGCCTGTACACCGTGCGGACGAGGAGTCTCGTATGACCACCACCACTCCTCATGCCCCATCGGTGAAGCAACTCCGGCCCCCGAAAGGTCGGTTGACCTTCCTGCGTCCCGCGGCCGGTTTCGCCGCGGCCGCCGTCGTGCTCTTCGCCGTCGCCCCGCTCGCGCTCTCCGACTTCCGGCTCGGGCTGCTCGCCAAGTACCTGTGCACCGCGATGGTCGCGGTCGGCATCTGTCTGGCCTGGGGCCGCGGCGGACTGCTGACACTCGGGCAGGGGGTGTTCTTCGGGCTGGGCGGCTATGCCATGGCGATGCATCTGAAGATCGCGGACGCGGGTCCCGGCCAGGTCCCCGACTTCATGCAGCTGTACGGCACCGCCACCGAACTCCCCTGGTGGTGGCGGCCGTTCGCCAACCCGGTCTTCGCCCTCGCGGCGACCGTGCTGCTGCCGATGGCCGTCGCCGCGATCCTCGGCTCGTTCGTCTTCCGGCGCCGGGTCAAGGGCGCGTACTTCGCGATCCTCAGCCAGGCGCTCGCCGCGGCCTTCGCGATCTGGCTGGTCGGCCAGCAGGCCACGACCGGCGGCACCAACGGACTCACCGACATCCAGGGCTTCTTCGGCTACGACCTCGACGACCCGGTCAACCAGCGGATGGTGTACTTCGTCATCGCCGCCGTCCTGCTGCTCCTGATCGCCCTGGCCCGCCAGCTCATCCACAGCCGGTACGGCGAACTCCTGGTCGCCGTGCGGGACTCGGAGGAGCGGGTGCGCTTCCTCGGCTACAACCCGGCGAACGTGAAGCTGGTCGCGTACGTCGTCGCGGCGGGCATGGCCGGACTCGCGGGCGCCCTGTTCGTGCCCGCGGTGGGCATCATCTCCCCCGCGCTGATCGGGATCGTGCCGTCCATCGAACTCGTGATCGGCGCCGCGGTCGGCGGCCGGGCGAGCCTGGTGGGCGCGGTGCTCGGCGCGATCGCGGTCGCCTGGGCCAGAACCGCGCTGTCCGAGGAGTTCCCCGCGGCCTGGACCTACTTCCAGGGACTGCTGTTCATCGTGGCCCTGGCCTTCCTGCCGGGCGGCCTCGCCTCACTGGTGGGGATCGTCCGGCGGCGCAGGGCGAGCAGGGCGCCGGAGGGAGAAGCGGCATGACGGATCCGTCGACCACCGAGCCCCGGACGGACACCGGACTCTCGGGACTGGAGATACGGGGACTGCGGGTGTCCTTCGACGGTTTCACGGCCGTCGACGGAGTGGACCTCGACGTCGGCCCCGGCGATCTGCGCTTCCTCATCGGACCGAACGGCGCGGGCAAGACGACCCTGGTCGACGCCGTCACCGGCCTGGTGAAGGCGGAGGGGTCGGTGCGCTTCGGGGGCGAGGACATCCTCGGCCGCAGCGTGCACCGCATCGCCCGCTCGGGAATCGGCCGCACCTTCCAGACGGCCACCGTCTTCGAGGAGCTGACGGTCCTGCAGAACCTGGACATCGCGGCGGGCGCGGGCCGCGGCACGCTCACCATGCTGCGGCGCCGCAGGGGCGTACCGGAGTCCGTCGCGCGTGCCCTGGAGACGGTGGGCCTGACGGACCTCGCGGGCAGCCTCGCCGGAACCCTCGCGCACGGCCGGAAACAGTGGCTGGAGATCGGCATGCTGCTCGTCCAGGACGTCCGGCTGCTGCTGCTCGACGAGCCGGTGGCCGGCATGAGCCACGACGAACGGCAGGCCACCGGCGAGCTGTTGCGGCGCATCAGCCGGGAGCGGACCGTGGTCGTCATCGAGCACGACATGGACTTCATGCGCTCCTTCGCGCGCAGCGTCAGCGTGCTGCACGCGGGCAAAGTGCTCAGCGAGGGGACGGTGACCGAGGTGCAGGCGGATCCGAAGGTGCAGGAGGTCTACCTCGGACACGCGGCCACCGAGGACACCGAGGACACCACGACCAGCGTGCCCCGACCGACCGCCGTACAGGAGGCCTGACGTGATGCTGGAGATCGACGACGTACGCGTCGGCTACCACCGCAGTACCGTCCTGCACGGCGTCCGTGTCGAGGTCCCGCGCGACGCGGTGACGGCCGTGCTCGGACACAACGGCGCGGGCAAGAGCACCCTGCTGCGCGCCGCCGTCGGACTGCTCACCCCACAGAGCGGCCACGTCCGTCTCGACGGTGAGGACATCACCCGCCGCAAGCCGCACGAGCGGGTGGCGCGCGGCATGGCGTACGTCCCCCAGGGCCAGCAGGCCTTCTCGCACCTCACGACCGCGGAGAACCTCCAGCTGGTCGCGGACGGGCGCAGGCGCGGCAAGGAGGCGATCGCCGAGGCGCTGGATCTGTTCCCGGCGCTGAGGAACCTGTCGAACCGCCGGGCCGGGCTGCTCTCGGGCGGTCAGCGCCAGCAACTCGCCGTCGCCCGTGCGCTGGTGACGGGCCCTCGGATCCTGCTCCTCGACGAACCCACCGAGGGCATCCAGCCCTCGGTCGTCGCCGAGATCGAGGAGACGATCCTCGCCCTGGCCGCCCGTGGCGGGCTCTCGGTCCTACTGGTCGAGCAGCATGTCGGTTTCGCGATGCGGGCGGCGCAGCGGTACTACGTCCTGGAGGCGGGCCGGGTCACCTCGTCGGGCGAGGGCGGGCAGGAGGCCGAGCGGTCGGTACGGGAGGCGCTCAGCGTGTGATCGCGGGCGCTTCTGCGCTCGTACGGGCACCGCTCGGTCTCCTGCGCGTGGCGCCCGGCTTGGTACAGGCGCCGCTCAGCTTCGCGGGAGTGCCGCGCGGGCCCGTTCGAGGTAGGCGCGCTCCGGTGCGCTGTCGGTCAGCGCGATGGCCGCCTCGTACGCCCCTGCGGCCTCAGCGTGCCGGCCCAGGCGGCGCAACAGGTCCGCCCGTACGGCGTGGAAGGCGTGGTAGCCGTCCAGGTCGAGCGCCTCGACGAGGGTGAGTGCCTGCTCCGGGCCCTCGACCTCGGCGACGGCGACGGCCCGGTTGAGGGCGACCACCGGGCTCGGGGCGAGCGCGGCCAGCTGGTCGTAGAGCTGGAGGATCTGGCCCCAGTCCGTGGCGGCCGCGGTCGGGGCGTCGCTGTGTACGGCGTTGATCGCGGCCTGGATCTGGTAGGGACCCGGCCGGTTGCGGCGCAGACAGCGGCGTACGAGCGTCTGTCCCTCGGTGATGAGATCGCGGTCCCACCGGGAGCGGTCCTGGTCGGAGAGGAGGATCAGGTCGCCGTCCGGTGTGGCGCGGGCGGGCCGGCGCGACTCGATGAGGAGCATCAGCGCGAGCAGGCCGAGGGCCTCGGGCTCGTCCGGCATCAGCTCGACGAGGAGGCGGCCGAGCCGGACGGCTTCGGCACAGAGGTCCTCCCGGCCGCCGTAGCCCTCGTTGAAGATGAGGTAGACGACCGCGAGCACCCCCCTGACACGGTCCGGGAGGTCCGCGTCGCGCGGGATGCGGTACGGGATGCGGGCGTCGCGGATCTTGGCCTTGGCCCGGACGATCCGCTGGGCCATGGTGGGCTCGGGCACGAGGAAGGCGCGGGCGATCTGCGGCGTGGTCAGACCGCCGAGGAGGCGCAGGGTGAGGGCGACCTGGGCCTGGGTGGCGAGCGCGGGGTGGCAGCAGGTGAAGATCAGGCGGAGCCGGTCGTCGCGCACGGGGCCCTCCTCGGCCGGTTCGTCCCGGGCGTACAGCCGCTCCGCCTCGGCGTGCCGGGCCTCGCGCGTGGACTCGCGGCGCAGCCGGTCGACGGCGTGGTTGCGCGCGGTGGTGATGATCCACCCGGCCGGGCTGGGCGGTATGCCCGACTCCGGCCACTTCCGCAAGGCGGTGGTGAAGGCGTCCTGGACCGCTTCCTCGGCGAGGTCGATGTCGCCGAGGAAGCGGACGAGGACGGCGACCGCGCGGCCGTATTCGGCGCGGAACACGGCCTCGACGTCGGCGTTCGGGATCATCCGTCCTCGGCTTCTCCCATGAAGGGCCGCACCTCGATGGGGAGCGTGGTCGCCAGTGTCGCCTTGCGGCCCCATTCGAGCGCCGCGTCGAGGTCGGGTGCCTTGATCAGGCAGATCCCGCCCAGGTACTCCTTGCTCTCGGTGTACGGGCCGTCGGTGACGAGCACGTCGCCGTCCTTGGCGCGCACCACGGTGGCCGTCTCCGGTCCGTGCAGTCCCCCGGCGAACACCCACGCACCGGCCTCGCGCAGCTCCGCGTGGAAGACGTCGAGATTGTGCATGATCTCTTTCAGGATCTCGGGCGCGGGCGGCTCGCCGGGCGGCTGCATCACGCTCAGCAGGTAGTACTTCATGATGTGTGCTCCTCGGCCGTGTCGTTCTCGACTCGTTCTCGGGTGGTCTTTCACTGACTACACGAACGGGAGGCGGCCGGATCGACACACGACACGACGACCGCGGGAGATTTTTTCGATGACCACCCCACCGCATCCGCTCGTCACGGCCGCCAGGCGGCTGTCGGCCGAGGTGCTGGCCCCACGGGCGGAGCGCGTGGACCAGGAGGGCGTGCCGGCGAGCAGCATCGAGGCGGTCAAGCGGTCGGGGCTGCTCGGGGTGAGCGCGCCGGTGGCCTACGGCGGGTCGGCCGCGCCCGCCGCGGTGGTCCGTGAGACCGCCGAGATCCTGGCCGCGGCGTGCTGCTCGACCTGGTTCGTGCAGACCCAGCACCACACTCCGGTGCTGACCCTGGCGAAGGGTGAACCCGCGGCGCGAGAACGGTTGTTGGGCCCGCTGGCGGGTGGGGAGCTGCTGTCCGGGGTCGCGTACGCACAACTGCGGGCCTACCCGCGGATCCCCGTCCGGGTCACCCGTGAGCGTGGCGGCTGGCGCTTCGACGGGACGGTCCCCTGGTACACGGGCTGGGGACTGAACGACGTGATGCTGCTCGCCGGGGTGACGGACGCGGACGAGGCACTGTTCGCGTTCACCGAGGCGCGCGAGCAGCCTGGACTGCGGCCTTCGCCGCCGATGCGGCTGGCGGCGCTCACCGCCTCGCGCACGGTGTCCCTGGAACTGGACGGGCTGTGGCTCCCGGACGACGCCGTGGCCCTGCGCACGCCGTACGAGACCTGGGCGGTCACCGACCGCCCCAAGAACACCAACGCCTCACCGGCCGTCTTCGGGATCACCGCGTCGGCGCTCGACCTGCTGGACGGCGATCCCGCGGCGAAGGAGACCGGACAGGTGCTGCGCGCCCGTCTCGACGAGGTCCGTCGGCAGGCGTACGAGCTCGCCGACCACCCGGTGCCCACCGAGCGGATCGCGGAGCGGCTGGCGGTCAAGACGCGGGCGTACGACGTCATGCGCGCGGCCACGACCGCGGCGGTCGTGGCCGGTGGCGGGCGCGCGATGGACCTGGGCAGCCCGGCGCAGCGGCTGGCACGCGAGGGGATGTTCCTGCTGGTGCAGGGGCAGACCGGCCAGGTACGCGCCGCCCACCTCGGTGCGCTCGGCTCACCCGGTGCGCCCGGGCCGCCCGGGCCGCCCGGTTCGTTCGGCTCGCTCAGCTCGTGAAGGGCACCTGCGCGGCGGGGGCGGACGTCGGTGCGAACGGGTGCTGCCACAGGCCCTGCGCGGCCAGGCGCGGCAGGACGCCCTCGCCGAACCAGTACGCCTCCTCCAGGTGCGGATAGCCGGAGAGGACGAACTCGTCGATGCCGAGGGCGTGGTACTCCTTGATCCGCTCGGCGACCTCGTCGTGGCTGCCGACCAGAGCGGTGCCCGCGCCGCCGCGGACGAGGCCGATGCCGGCCCACAGGTTGGGGTGGATCTCCAGGTCCTCGCGGTTGCCGTCATGGAGGGCGAGCATGCGCCGCTGCCCCTCCGACTCGCTGCGGGCCAGGCCCGCCTGGACGGACTTCACGGTGTCCGGGTCGAAGCCGTCCAGGAGTTTGTGGGCCTCGGTCCAGGCCTGTTCGGCGGTGTCGCGCGTGATGACGTGCAGCCGGATACCGAAGCGGACGGTGCGCCCTTCCTTCGCCGCCAGCCCCCGTACCCAGGCGATCTTCTCGGCGACCTGGGCGGGGGGTTCGCCCCAGGTGAGGTAGACGTCGACGTGTCGGGCGGCGATCTCGCCGGCGATGGGTGAGGAGCCGCCGAAGTAGACCTCGGGGACCGGGTCGGGGACCCGGGCCAGCCTGGCGTCCTCGACCTGGAGGTGTTCCCCGGAGAGGTCGACGGTCTTGCCCTCCCACAAGTCCCGCACGATCTGCAGGAATTCGCCGGTACGGCGGTAGCGGGCGTCCTTGTCGAGGAAGTCGCCGTAGGCACGCTGTTCGTGGCTCTCGCCGCCCGTGACCACGTTGAGGAGCAGTCGGCCGCCGGTCTGCCGCTGGAAGGTGGACGCCATCTGCGCGGCGAGCGTGGGTGAGACGAAGCCGGGCCGGAAGGCGACCAGGAACTTCAGCCGTTCGGTGTTCTGGCTGACCATGGCGGTGGTCAGCCAGGCGTCCTCGCACCAGGCGCCGGTGGGGGTGAGCGCGCCGACGAAGCCCAGGTCCTCGGCGGCGCGGGCGATCTGACTCAGATAGGCGACCGTCGGCGGCCGGTTCCGGCCGAAGGCCGTGGCGGGGGTGCCGTGACCGCCGCCGACGACATGGCGGCTGTCGCCGTTGGTGGGCAGGAACCAGTGGAAGGTGAGGGACATGGGCGCGTTCTCCGATCGTGGGGGGGGCCGAGGAGCGAGTGGAGTTACAGCAGGCCGTGGGGGGTGGCTTGGTGCCCCCCAGCACGTATCGGCCGATGTGCTGGATCTTCCAGCGGGCCGGGTCATGCAGGGTATGGGTGCGGGCGTCGCGCCAATGCCGGTGCAGATTGAGCGAGTTGAGCACGGAACGGGTGCCGGACAGCTCGAAGAGGGCGCCCGCGACCTCCACGGCGGTGGCGGAGGTGTGCACCTTCGCGGCGGCCACCGCGATGGACGCCTCGGCCGCCGAGTCCTCGGTCAGCTCGTCGCGGGCCGCGTCGACCGTGCGGGCCGCGGCACCGAGCAGCGCCTCGGACGCCCGTACCTGGACGGCGAGTTCACCGAACCGCTGGATCAGGAGCGGGTCCTCGGCCGCCGTGTCGAAGCCGCTCTCGAACCAGGGCCGGCTCTTGGTGTGGACGAACTCGGCGGCCTCGGCCAGCGCGCCCGCGGCGATCCCGGCGTCGATGGCGGCGTGCAGCAATTGGGCCACGGCCCCGTGGAGTTGGGGCCCCCGGAAGGTGAGGTGATGGGGGACGACACGGTCGGCGGGCACGTGGACGGCGTCGAGGCGGACGGTGCCGCTGGCCGTCGTACGCTGGCCCATGCCGTCCCAGTCGTCGACGACCGTGACCCCCTCGGCGCCGCGGGGGACGTAGGCGACGTGCAGGTTGTCGTCGCCGGCGCGGGCGAGGACGGGGAGCCAGTCGGCGAAGAGCGCGCCGGTGGAGTAGTGCTTGACGCCGGTGAGGACATACGAGCCGTCGGGCCCGGGGTCGAGGCGGGTACGGATGTCCTGGATGTGCCGGGTGGCCGCCTCCGACTGGGCGTTGCCGAAGCGGCGCCCGGCCAGTACCTCGCCGAAGAAGAACGCCTGCTGCTCCGGGGTGCCCTGGCGGCGCAGCACGTTCACGTACACGAAGTGGTTCTGCGGGATCTGGGCAAGGCTGGCGTCGGCCGAGGCCAGCAGCCGGAACACCTCCGCGAGGGTCTCCTGCCGGACATCCGCCCCGCCGTGCTCGGCGGGCACCGTGACGGCGAGCAGTCCGGAGGCGGAGAGGCGGTCCAACTCCTCGCGCGGGAGCCGCCGTTCGGAGTCCCGCGCCGAGGCACCGGCGCGGAACTCCTCGGCGAGCGCGGCGGCGACGGCCAGGGCCCCGATGTCGTCGGCGATCACTTTGGCGGACATCGTGTCAGCCGGCCGCGGCCAGCAGGGGCGCGCTGCCGAGGGCCGCCGAGAACTGGTCGACCACCTGCGTGAGGGCCTCGGCCGTGGCCGGGGCGACGGTGATACCCCCGTCCTCGCCCGTGATGATGTCCTTGTCGAGGGTGAACCAGCCCTGGACGATGTGCGCGGCACCCATGGAGTTGAGGACCGGGCGCAGGGCGTAGTCGAGGGCGAGGACATGCGCGGTGCTGCCGCCGGTGACGAGCGGCAGCACGGTCTTTCCGGTGAGGGCGTACTGCGGGAGCAGGTCGAGCAGGGCCTTGAGGACGCCGGAGTAGGCGGCCTTGTAGACGGGGGTGCCGATGACCACGCCGTCGGCGCGGGCGAAGAGTTCGGTCGCCTCGACGATGGCGGGGTGCGTGAAGTCGGCGCCGAGCAGGGCCTCGGCGGGGATCGTGCGGACGTCGAGCGGGATCACCTCGTGCCCCTGCGCGGCCAGCCGGGTGTCCAGATGGCGCAGGAGCTTCGCGGTGCGGGAGGAGACGGAGGGACTGCCGGAGACGGACAGGACGGTGGCCATGGGGTCCTCTTTCGGGAACAAATGCAGGGGCGGGCGCGGAGTGGGGGACGGGCTCAGACGTGTGCGGGGACGGACGCGGGCTCGGCCCCGGTGTCCGCTCGCGCCTCCAGCTCGCGCACCAGGGGCAGCACCCGGCGGCCGAAGTACTCCACCTCCTCGTGGTAGTGGAGGAAGCCGAGGAGGAAGAGGTCGACGCCGAGCCGCTTGTAGGCGACGATCCGTTCGGCGATCTGCTCGGGGGTGCCGATCATGCCCGTACGGAAGCCGTCGTTGTACTGGACGAGGTCCTCGAAGCTGGAGTCCTGCCACATGCCCTTGCCGTCGGCGGTGGACTGTCCGGCCTGCTTCACGGCGGCGCCGAAGCCCTCGACGGCCTCGTGGTCGGCCTGGGCGACGATCTCGCGCAGGGTCTCGCGGGCCTCGGCCTCGGTGTCACGTGCGATGAGGAAGCCGTTGAGGCCGAACCTCGGTGCGGTGCGGCCGACTTGGCCCGCCGAGCGCCGTACGTCGGCGATCTGCTCGGTGACGCCGTCGAAGTCCTTGCCGTTGGAGAAGTACCAGTCGGAGACGCGGCCTGCCATCGCGCGGGCGGCCGTGGAGTTGCCGCCCTGGAAGATCTCCGGGTGCGGTCGTTCGGGGGTGTTGAGGGGCTTGGGCTTGAGGGAGAAGTCGCGCAAGCGGTAGAAGTCTCCGGCGAGTTCGGTGTGGTCCTCGGTCCAGATCTGGCGCAGGGCCTGGATGAACTCCTCGGAGCGGCGGTAGCGCTCGTCGTGCTCCAGCCAGGGCTCGCCGAGCGCGGTGAACTCGCCCTTGAACCAGCCGCTGACGACGTTGACCGCGAAGCGGCCGTTCGACAAGTGGTCGGCGGTGGCCCCGAGTTTGGCGAGGACGCCCGGGTGCCACAGGCCCGGGTGGACGGCGGCGATGACCTTCAGGCGCTGGGTGGCGAGCAGCAGGGCGAGGCTGAAGCTGGTCGACTCGTGCTGGAACTCGGCGCCGTAGCTGGCCATGTAACGGACCTGGCTGAGCGCGTAGTCGAAGCCGTTGTTCTCGGCGAGGACGGCCAGTTCGCGGTTGTAGTCGTAACCCCAGTCGGTACGCTGCTCGATCCTGCTGGTGACCAGGCCGCCGCTGACGTTGGGAACCCAGTAGGCGAATTTCACGGGATTCACGGGATTCACGGGGTCCAGGGGATTCACGGGGTCCAGGGGATTCACGGGGTCCAGGGGATTCACGGGGTCTAGGGGATTCACGGGCGCTGCGGACATGCGGAACTCCTGTTGCGGATTTCGGGTACGCCGAATTCAGGGGGCGCGTTCAGAACGGCGCGCGGGACCGCGGAATTCAGGCGGTGCTGTGGGAACGCCGCACACGGCTGTCCGACGACAGCGGTGGGGCCGATGAGGTGCGGCGGATCCGGGGACTCAGGCCGCGGTGCAACAGGAGGCGCTGGAGACGCGCGCGAGGTCGACGTGGCGTCGCCGCGTGAGGTCCAGTCGCATCATCATGCCGTCGATCGTGGCAGCCGGCCGCGAGGGCAGTCAAGGAAAACCCGACCGGTCTCGTATCGCGGACCACCGAATTTCACGAACGTGTGACAGGGAAACCCTTGAACAGGCCGTGAAATGGACCGCATTCTGCTGGCGTGCGGACAGAGCAACTGGAATACATCGCGGCGGTCACCCGGCTCGGCTCGCTGCGCCGGGCAGCCGAGGAACTCCATCTCTCCCAGCCCGCGTTGAGCGAGACCGTGCGGAACCTGGAGCGCGAACTCGGCGTCGATCTGCTGGAGCGCAAGCGGTCCGGCGCACGGATGAGTGCCGAGGGGCGGGAGCTGCTGCCCCACATCATCAACGTGCTGGACGCGGTGGACCGGCTGCGCGGCGCGGCCGGCGAGCAGCACCGCATCAGCCGGATGGTCCGCGTCGGCACGGTGAACGCGGCGACGGTGCCCCTGCTCATCCCGACGGTCCGGGCATTCCGCGCGGCGCATCCGCTGACGCAGGTGGAGGTGGTCGGCGCCCAGCAGACGGAGATCCACCGGGCCCTGTCGGAGGGCGGCCTCGACCTGGGCCTGGTGAACCATCTCGACGGTGACGACCTGCCCGCCGACTTCGAGACCACCGAACTGCTGCGCGGCCGACCGGTGGTGTGCCTGCGCCCGGACAGTCCGCTCGCCTCACTCGACGCGGTGTCGGCGGAGGACCTGCTGGACGGACGCGAGGCGCTGATCGCCATGCGCTCCGGGTACGTCATGCACCGCTATCTCCACCGGCTCCTGGAGGGCCGCGGCCCGGCCCTCTCGTACACGACCGACGGCGCCGAGATGGGCAAGCTCATGGTCGCCGAGGGGCTGGGCGCGACGGTCCTGCCCGATTTCAGTGTGATCGGGGATCCCCTCGAGCGGTGTGGCGCGATCACCCACCGGCCGCTCATGGACGACACGACACGGGTCCTGCTGATGCTGCGGCGCCGCCGGGCGGACTCGGTGCCGCGTGCCGCCCACGACCTGCACGAGGCATTCGTGCACAGGGCGGCGGAGCTCGGCGGCCATCTGTCGGATCGGCCCTGAGCGGGGTCGTTCAGTCCTCGTCGCCGACCGGCACCACCACGAGGAAGGCGTCCGACTTCAGATCCATCACCACCGTCGCGGGCTGACCCTCGGTGCGGCGCCGGGCCGCGTACTCCTCCGCCGTCCAGGATCCGCGCGGACCTCCCGCGGGAAACCGCTCCAACACCTTCGTGCCCATACCGGCAGACACCTCCAGCCGTGACCTCGGACTCTCGTGTTCTCCCGCCTGCCCGCGATTCACCCGGACATGTCCTTGAAGGCTCCGCCAGGCGCATCCGACCGCCGTGTTCGCGTGGAAGAGATGAGGGAGGGAACTCGGCAAGGGGGTGGCCCGGCGAACGACGGAGGGACCCATGAGCGACGACGATCCCCGCCCCGCCCCGCGCTGTCTGGTGACCGGCGCCACCGGCTACATCGGCGGCCGGCTGGTCCCCGAGCTGCTGGAGGCGGGGCACCACGTGCGGTGTCTCGCCCGCTCCCCCGCCAAGCTGCGCGACTACCCGTGGGCGGGCGACGCGGAGGTGGTGCGCGGCGACGTCACGGACGCCGGCTCGGTCGCCGAGGCCCTGCGCGGCATCGACGTCGCGTACTACCTGGTGCACGCCCTGGGCACGGGCCATGACTTCGAGGAGACCGACCGGAAGGCGGCCCGCGTCTTCGGCGAGCAGGCCCGCGCCGCCGGGGTGAGCAGGATCGTCTACCTGGGCGGCCTGACCCCGGCGGGTGTCCCCGAAGAGCGTCTTTCGCCCCACCTCAGGTCGCGCGCCGAGGTCGGCCGCATCCTGCTGGAGTCGGGCGTGCCGACCACGGTTCTGCGCGCGGCCGTGATCATCGGCTCCGGCTCGGCGTCCTTCGAAATGCTCCGCTACCTCACCGAACGCCTCCCGGTCATGGTCACGCCCCGCTGGGTGCGCACCCGGATCCAGCCGATCGGCGTACGGGACGTGCTGCGCACCCTGGTCGGCAGCGCGCGGATGCCCGCCGAGGTCAACCGCGCCTTCGACATCGGCGGTCCCGAGATCCTGACCTACCTGGAGATGATGCAGCGGTACGCCGCCGTCGCCGGGCTGCCGCGCAGGCTGATCCTGCCCGTGCCGGTGCTGACCCCCGGGCTCTCCAGCCACTGGGTCGGCCTCGTCACCCCGGTGCCCGCGTCCATCGCGCGCCCGCTCACCGAATCGCTGCGTCACGAGGTCGTCTGCCACGAACACGACATCGTCCGGTACGTCCCCGATCCCCCAGGGCGTCCGTTCGGCTTCGACGAGGCGGTGTCGCTGGCCCTGCAACGGGTGCGGGACGCCCAGGTCACCACCCGGTGGTCGTCGGCCTCCGTGCCCGGCGCGCCCAGTGATCCCCTCCCCACCGACCCCGACTGGGCGGGCGGCAGTCTCTACACCGATCAACGCGAACGGGCCGTGAACGCGCCGCCCGGGGCGCTGTGGCGGGTGATCGAGGGCATCGGCGGTGAGAACGGCTGGTACTCCTTCCCCCCGGCCTGGGCGCTCCGCGGCCGCCTGGACCGGCTGGTGGGCGGTGTCGGCCTGCGGCGCGGACGGCGCGACGCCGCCCGGCTGCGCGTGGGCGACTCGCTCGACTTCTGGCGCGTCGAGGAGATCGAGCCAGGCCGTCTGCTGCGGCTGCGCGCCGAAATGCGGCTGCCGGGCCTCGCTTGGCTGGAGATGTACGCCGAGGCAGGCACCGAAGGCCGGTCCCGCTACCGGCAACGGGCCCTGTTCCATCCGCACGGCCTGCTGGGACACGCCTACTGGTGGAGCATCTCGCCCTTCCACGCCGTCGTGTTCGGCGGCATGGCCCGCAACATCGCCAAGGCGGCGGCCAAGGCCGATGTACCGGCCGGGGCACGGCAGCCCGCCGTGCCGTCCTACTCCCACTCCCACTCCCACTGAGTCCCGCATCCCTCGCCGATACCCGCATCCGCGAAGGACCGCGGGCCCGAAGCAGTCATGTCCGCACTCGTCGCCGCTCTGTCGCAGCACCACGTCCCCTGTCCCGGAGTCACACCATGAACATCTCGGTCGTCCTGTTCACCTCGGACCTGCGCCTGCACGACCATCCAGCGCTGCGCGCGGCGCAGGACGGCTCGGCCGCGCTCGTGCCCCTGTTCGTACGCGACGACGCCGTCGCCGAAGCGGGCTTCACGGCACCCAACCGGATGGCGTTCCTCGCGGACTGTCTGGCGGACCTGGACGGTGGACTGCGGGCGCGCGGTGGCCGCCTCGTGGTGCGCTCCGGCGATGTCGTCGCACAGGTGTGCCACGTGGTCGCCGAGGCGGACGCCGACGAGGTGCACATGGCGGCGGGGGTCAGTGGCTACGCCCGCCGCCGCGAGGAGCGGCTGCGCGCTGCCCTGGAGGGCGAGGGATGCCGACTGCACGTTCACGACACCGTGATCACCGCGCTCGCACCCGGCGCCGTGACTCCGTTCACCTCGGACCACTTCGCCGTGTTCACACCGTACTTCCGGCACTGGTCGCAGGAGCCTCTGCGGGACCCGGTCGCCGCGCCCCGGGCGATCCGGGTGCCGGACAGCGTCGGCTCGGAGGCGATCCCCTCCCGCACGGGCCTGTCCGGGCTGTCGGAAGGGCTGGCGCGCGGCGGCGAGTCGGAAGGCAGGAAGCGGCTCACGGCCTGGCTGCGCGCGGACATCGCCTCGTACGAGGACGGCCACGACGACCTGTCGGGCGACGCCACCTCCCGGCTCTCCCCCCATCTGCACTTCGGCACCCTCTCCCCGGTCGAACTCGTCCACCGGGCGCGCGCGGCGGGCGGCCCGGGCGCCGAGGCGTTCGTACGCCAACTGGCCTGGCGGGACTTCCACCACCAGGTGCTCGCCGCCCGGCCGGACGCGGCCGTCGCCGACTACCGCACCAAACGCGACCGTTGGCGCTCGGAAAGAGCGGCGCACGAGGACATCAAGGCGTGGAAGAACGGACGCACCGGCTATCCGGTCGTCGACGCGGCGATGCGCCAGCTGCGCCATGAGGGCTGGATGCACAACCGGGCACGGCTGCTGGCCGCCAGCTTCCTCACCAAGACGCTGTACGTGGACTGGCGGATCGGGGCCCGGCACTTCCTGGACCTGCTGGTGGACGGCGATGTCGCGAACAACCAGCTCAACTGGCAGTGGATGGCCGGAACGGGCACGGACTCGCGGCCGGGCCGTGTCCTCAATCCGGTGACGCAGGCCAAGCGGTACGACCCGGACGGGGACTACGTCCGGCGCTGGGTGCCGGAGCTGGCGGGGCTAGCGGGCGGCGCCGTGCACGAACCCTGGAAACTCCAGCGCCTGGAGCGCGCCGCGTACGACTACCCGGACCCCGTCGTCGAACTCTCCGACGGACTGGCCCGGTTCAGGGCCGCTCGGGACCGTGGCTGAGCGGCATCACGGCCGATGAGACGGTGTCTCAGCGGTTCGCGACTGTGCGGGTGGCGGCACGGATTTTACTTTCCCTAGAGGTTTCTCCGACCCGCGCCGCCGTACAGGTGGGCGTCCGAAACACCCGTACCGGATCCACGCACCGGATCCACCGAGCGGCCCACCGGAGCGTCACACCCCGGGCCGCCGCCCCGCCAGGAGGCCCAATGCGCATTGCACGAACCGCAGGAACCGTCTTCGTGGCAGGTGCGCTGGTCATGACTCTCGCCGCGCTCGCGTACCCCAGCATGCTCGGACTGCAGACCACGGCCGCTGATCAGAGCCGTGTCATCGCCAATACCTCGACGGGCCCGGTGACCGAGGCCGACCGCGACTTCGTCGTCAAGGTGCGGGCGGCCGGCCTGTGGGAGTACCCCGTGGGGATGCTGGGTCTGCAGAAGGGCACCACCCCGGCGGTCAGGACCGCCGGTGACCACCTGGTCAAGGGCCATGCCGCGCTGGACGAGACCGACCGCAAGGTCGCCGCCGCACTCGGCATCACCATCCCCAACAAGCCGTCTCCTCAGCAGCAGGGCTTCGTGTCGACGCTGAGCGGAGAAACCGGCAAGCAGTTCGACACCGACTTCGCCAACATCCTGCGGATGACCCACGGTTCGATCTTCAACACCGTCGCCAAGATCCGGTCCACCACCAAGAACTCGCTGGTCCGCCAGCTGGCCGACCAGGCCAACGTCACGGTGCTTGACCACATCACGGTGATGGAGAAGACCGGGCTGGTCAACTTCGACCAGACGCTGTTCCAGCAGACCACCCCACCGAAGCTGCCGGCCTCCGACCTCACGCCGCCCGCGCCCGCGCCCGGTGAGCCGACCGTCGTGCTCACCCCTCCCGCCGGCGGCTCCCCCTCGCCCACCGGGACGGTCGGCTGAGCCGTTCCCGGCCCACCGGCGCGCGGGGGATCAGCTCCGGGTGGCCGGGACGGGCGAGTCGTACAGACCCGAGAGGGTCCCGAGGGCGTCCCGAAGCCCGGGCGGGCGGAGCATCCCCCGCACCGGGCGGCCCGCCCAGCCCGGCCCGCCGAGCAGCACGGCCGGGTGGCTGCGGGCCCCCTTGACCCCCCACTGGGTGCCCGCGACATGCTGGGCCAGAGGCAGGTCGGCCGTCGAACGCGTCTGGGCCCACAGCAGGACGGCCTTCGGGCCCAGCCGTCGCACGGCGGCGGTCAGCGCCTCCGTGGGGACCGCCGCGCCGAACATCCGGGTGGGCAGGCCGAGTTCGACGAGTCCCGCGTGCAGCGCCTCCAGGGCCAGGCTGTGCTGTTCGCCCGGGACGCACGCCAGCACCACCGGCCCCGCAGCGGCGGCCGGGGTTCCCACGGGCCGGACCGGCTCGGTGGCGCGGTGCAGGGCACGTGAGATGTGCCAGGACAGCAGGTGTTCCACCTCCACGTAACGGTCGCCGGAGGACTCCCACTTGCGTCCGACCGCGTGCAGGGTCGGCACCATCACCTCGTCCCAGGCGAGAACCACGCCGTAGCGCGCCACGAGCGAGGCCAGCTGGTCGCCCACGGTCGGCGCGTCGAGGCGGACCGCCGCGCGCGCGAGACCCCTGCACTCCTGGCGGACGTCACCGAGCGGCAGCGCACCGGCCGCCTGCGAACGGTGCCCACCGGTCAGGTCGCCTCCCCCGGGCGGCTCCGGTCCGGGCTGAATCCGCCCGAAGCCCTCCTGGACGGTCCTGGCCGCCTCGGCGGGCGGTACCCCGGCCGAGGTCAGCCGGCACATCTCCTCGAGCATCGCCACGTCCCGCGGCGTCCAGCGGCGGTGCCGCCCGTCGGAGCGGACCGCGGGCCCCACGCCGTACCTCCGGTCCCAGGAACGCAGGGTCGTGGGCGACACCCCGAGGCGGCGGGCCAGCGACCCCGTCGTGACGCCCGCATCGACGGGCCGCGCGGCCGCCTCCGGCCGCCGCGCCGGTTGGTTCTCGCCCATGCGGCGACTATACGACGCACAAACGATGCGAGTTGTCCGTCATGTGCCTCGGTTCACACGATGGGGATCACCGGGCGCGTCGCGGGAAGCGCACGGTGACCGGGAGCCCGCCCCAACCGAGGAGCCGTGGCCATGACCGTGGATTCCATCACCGAGCAGTGCGTCGGCGGGCAGTGGGAGGGGCTCTCCGACGCGGATGTGGCCCAGGGCCTCGTGGACGGCGACGAGGAGTGTCTGACCGCCGCCTACCACCGCTGGGGAACGCTGGTGCACACCCTGGCCGGACGTTCGCTGGGCGACACCCGGGAGGCCGAGGACGTCACCCAGCAGGTGTTCCTGGCCGCCTGGCAGGGCCGGCAGGGCTACCGTCCCGAGCGCGGCGCGTTCGCCGGCTGGCTCGTCGGCATCACCCGCCGCAAGATCGCCGACGCGCTCTCCGCGCGGACCCGCCGTACCGATCTGGTCGCCGCCGCGGGAGCCCTCCTCGGCCCGGTCGACGACACCCACGGCCGCCCGGAGACGGTGCTCGACCGCGTCCTCCTGCGCGGCGAGCTCGCCAGGCTCCCCGCGCCCCAGCGCCGGGTGCTGCACCTCGCGTTCTACGAGGACCTGACCCAGCCCCAGATCGCCCAGCGCACCGGCTGGCCGCTGGGCACCGTCAAGAGCCACGCCCGGCGCGGACTGCACCAGCTGCGCCGCTGTCTGCGCGCGGAGGCCGTCGGCTGAACGCCCGGCGGCGCACGCCACGCCCGCGAAACCGCCCTCGCCACGCCCGCGCCGAAGCCGCCACCGGTGAATTCGCCACCGCGGGCCAATCCGACACCCCACCGGCTCCGGATCCCACCCGAACCATTCGTACGTCCTGGAGGACCCCCTGTGAAGGAAGCCGTGGAGATCGGGAGAAACCCGGCCGCGGAGCCCAGTCTGCCGGACCTGATGGCCGACGTCGCCCGAGGCGACCAGCAGGCCTTCACCGCGGTCTACGACATCGTGGCGGGACCGGTGCTGGGCATCGCGCGCAGGGTGCTGCGCGACCGGGCCCAGTCGGAGGAGGTGGCCCAGGAGGTGCTGGTCGAGGTGTGGCGGACCGCTGTCCGGTACCGGCCCGAGAAGGGTTCGGTCATGAACTGGGTACTCACCCTCGCCCACCAGCGGGCCGTGGACCGGGTGCGCTCGGTCGAGGCCTCGGCGGCCCGGGAGCACAAGGCGGCCCTGCTCGACCGGACGCGCGAGTTCGACGAGGTCACCGAGCAGGTCGAGGCCCGGCTGGAGCGTGTGCAGGTGCGGCGCTGTCTGCGCACGCTGACGGAGCTCCAGCGCCAGTCGGTGACCTTGGCGTACTACCGCGGTTTGACCTACCGGAAGGTCGTGGAACTGCTGACCCTGCCGCTGGGCACGGTCAGGACCCGCCGGCGTGACGGTCTCATTCGCCTTCGTGACTGCCTGGGGGTCACCGCATGACCATGGCCGATCTGCACAGCCTGACGGGCGCGTACGCCCTGCACGCCCTCGACGAGCAGGAGCGCGGCAGGTTCGAGCGGCACGCCGCGGACTGTGAGTCCTGCCGCCAGGAGGTCCGGGAACTGGCCGCCGCGGCCGCGCGGCTGGGTCTGGCGGCGGCGACCGTGCCGGCCCCGGACCTCAAGAACAGGGTCATGCGGCGGATCGCCACGGTCCGGCAGGAGGCGCCGCGGACGGTGCCCCTCCCACGGCGGTCCTGGACGCGCGGCGGGGGCACCCGCCGGCTGTCGCGGTGGGCGCTGGCCGCCTGCGTCGCCGCCGCGGCCGGGTTCGGCGGCACGGCGGTCTGGCAACACGACCGGGCCCAGCAGGCGCGGGACACGGCGCGGCAGGCCGAGGGGCGAACAGCCGAACCGGCCGCGGTGCTGGCCGCCCCCGACGCGAGGAGCCGCACCGCGACACTGGCGGGCGGCGCCCGTGGCACGGTGGTCGTCTCCGCGAGCCGTGACCGAGCCGTCTTCGTCGCCTCGGGGATGGCGAAGCCGCCGAGCGGCAAGGTCTACCAGCTGTGGTTCGACGACGCGGGCACCATGCGCTCCGCCGGTCTGATGGACCCCCACCGGGCCACCGAGGCGGTCCTGCTGGACGGTCGTGTCGACCGGGCGTCGGGCATCGGTATCACCGTCGAACCGGCGGGTGGTTCGGCGAAACCGACCTCCGCGCCCGTGGCGTTGCTGAGCTTCCCCACCTGATCCGGGTCCCGTCAGCCGCGCGGCTTCGGCGGTCGTGGAAAGAACCCGCTGGTCCTCGCGGCATACTCGGCGAACCCCGCACGGTCCGCCAAGTGCCGCTCCAGCAACGGCTTCCCGCTGCCGTTGATCAGCAGTCAGCTCATCACCAGCGGGGAGACGACGGACACCGCGGCCGACGCCACACCGTCCGCCGCCCGGACCTCCGCCACGAGCGACGGCATGAACAGCGGGGCGACGAGCAACGAGTCCTTCGGACCGGCCTGTTCGTCCGTGCCCAAGGAGGGCGCGGGGTCGTTCTCCGACATGGCCAAGGACCCGGTGGCCACCGCGGCCTCGAACAATCCCGCGCTGTCCACGCTGGTCACGGCGGTCAAGAAGGCCGGGCTCCTCGACACGCTCCACAACGCCCAGGCAACTCGGTAACGGCACCTTCCCGACGCTGGAGAAGGCGAGTTGAAGACGGCGGGCTCGGGCACCGCGTACACCGTGAACGACTCCGCCGAGGTCGTCTGCGGCAACGTCCCGACCGCCAACGCGACGGTCTACATCGTCGACACCGTCCTGATGCCGCCCGCGTAGCGCGCCAGTTCCCACGGGTCGTGCGCGCTGAAGACGTCCACCTCGTCACCGTGCAGCCGCACCAGTTCCCGCAGACGGGCGTGGTTGCCGAGGCGCAGCGGCCGGTCCACCTCGGTGAGCTGCTGGAGGACGTCCATGCCGGGGTGTCCCCGGGGGTGGTCGGGGTCGATCTCGTGGTGGAAGTAGTACGCGTCCCCGCAGTGCAGCAGCCGGCGGCCGCCGGCGGCGACGGCGATCGCACTGTGGCCGCGGGTGTGGCCGCCGAGCGGGACCAGCAGGATCTCGGCGTCCAGGCCCTCCAGCGGGCGCACGGCGTCGAATCCGAACCACGTCTCGCCGTGCGGCTGCGTGTACGTCACCCAGTGCGGCCGGTGCGCCCACTGGGCGGGGCGGTAGCGGACGCGGTCCTCGGGGTGAGCCCCGGGGGCCGCCATCGCCGCGCGGTGTTCGGCCTCGCTCAGATGGACCTTGGCCCACGGGAAGTCGGGCAGTCCCCCGGCATGGTCGAGGTCGAGGTGGCTGAGGACGACGTGCCGGACGTCCTCAGGACGGAAGCCGAGCGCGGTGACCTGGTGCAGCGCGGTCTCCGCGAGGTCGAGGACGGGCTGGGCCCGGCCGAGGAAGTCCGCGCCGAGGCTCTCCTCGGGCCGCGCCACGTCCTGCGTACCGATGCCGCTCTCGACGAGGACGAGCCCGTCCCGGTCGGTCTCCACGAGGAGACAGTGGCAGACCGCGGGAAGGCTCCCCTCCTCGGTGTCGATCGTCCGCATGGAACCGCAGTTCAGGTGATGGATCTTCACGGTGACTCCCTTCGGTGGGTCCGTTTCACACGCCCGGTACCGCCCGCTCACGACCCCGAGCAGATAGCTACCGAACGATCGTCAGCTAATCACGAACGGTCGTTAGGTTAAAGTGACCGCATGAGCCCCCGCAAGTCCGTTGCCGAAACTGCCGCCACGCGGAGCCGGATCATCGACAGCGCCCTGACACTGGCCTCCACGGAGGGCCTCGAAGGCCTCACCATCGGCCGCCTGGCGACCGATCTGGAGATGAGCAAGGCCGGGGTGATCGGCCACTTCGGCAGCAAGGAAGCGCTCCAACTCGCCGTTCTGGCCGCGGCCGTCGAGATGTTCCGGCTACGCGTGCCGGCCCGGGCCGTCGGCGCCAGACCCGGCACCGAACGGCTGACGCGCGCCTTCGACGAGTGGATCGACTACATGGCCGAGGGCGAGGGGCACGAGGGCTGCTTCCTCAGCTCGGTGGCGAGCGAGTTCGACGGCCGGCCCGGTCCGGTCCGCGACGCGGTGCTCGACGCGCTCGCCTCCTGGTCGGCGTATGTCGCGGCGGAGTTGGGCACGGCGGTCGAGGCCCGCGAACTGCCGCCGCGCACCGATGTGGAACAGCTCGTCTTCGAGCTCAACGGCGTGGCCCTGGCGGCCAATCAGTCCATCCAGCTCCATCGCGACCCACAGGCACCCACGCGGGCCCGCCGCGCCATCGCCCGCCTCCTCATCGCCCCCTGAGGATGGATCCCGCCCCGCTGGAGAGAAAAGCGACCTCTACACATAAAGAAGAAATAAGAGCACAATGAAAACAAGCGGCGCCAACCGCATACCACACCAGAAGCGGCCAGGCCTGCAGAGAACGAAGGAGACGACTCATGGCCAACGTCTCGCACCCCAGAGGTGACATCACGACCCACCCCGATGCATCCGAAATGCGGGAGCGGTATGACCGCATGCTCGGTGGCCGCGATGTGGCGCTCGTGGACGGACCGGTGTTCCTGCTCGGTCTGTACTGCGCCGTATCCCCGTGGATACTCCACTACACGACGAGCCAGCCCGCCCTGGCGACGCACAACCTCATCATGGGCATCGCCATAGGCCTGCTGGCCCTCGGATTCACCAGGGCCCCCGAAAGGATGTACGGCCTGAGCTGGGCCATCTGCGCGATGGGCGCGTGGCTGATCATCTCACCGTGGGTGGTCGGAACCAGCCCGGACACCGGCGTCGTGATCAACAGCATCATCATCGGCGCGTTGGCCGTGGTGCTGGGGGCGCTGTGCGCGCTCGCGACGACGAGGAGCACTCCTCGGGCGTAGGCCCGACGGACACCCTCCGGAGCGGTCCCGACGGACATCCCCGGGAGCGGCACCGGAGGCCCACACCCGGGCCCAGCCCCGCGAGTCGATGCCCGAGCTGGGCCCAGGCCCCACGAAAGGAACGAACAACCCCACAGGCCGGCCCGCCCACGCGGACCGGCCTCCCTCACGCCCGCACACATCCGGATCGAGGCAGTCGCCCGGCCACGGACAGTTGTGCAGGTGATTGCTTGCGTGTTGGCGGCCGAAGAGCCTCAGGTCTCTAGATACCCGCGCCGTGCGACCAGCTCGGGGTGCTGCCCGCGAGGCGGCAGGTGAGGAAGTACAGCGGGATCGGCGGCGTGTACGGCGAGTCGCCCTCGGGCCGGTGGATCAGACGGGGGCGAGCGGACCGTGAGTGCAGCAGGGACCGTGTCCAGGACGGGTCGGCCAGCCGCGCGCCCACCGCGTAGCTGGTGGCGGCCGGCCAGGTGACGCCTATGTGGGAGCCGGAGGGGACGATCCACCACCACCGCTCGTCGTCGGCGAAGACACAACCGACGCGGGGCAGACAGTCCATGATCCGCTGCCCGTGTTCCGGGGAGGTGCCCACCGCGTCGTATCCCAGACCGGCGGACAACTCGGCGGGTATCGCCAGTCGTGCCGGGGACTCGTGCGGCGGCGCGGTGGGGATGTACATGCGCAGGCCGAAAACGGCGGGGTACGGGCGCGGATCGACGGCGTCGGTGTGATCGCGGCCGTCGGGGGCGGGGAGACGGTCTCGGCCGTCGAGGGCGGAAAGGTAGTCGCCCGGGTGGCCGGCGAGCTGGTGATCACGCAGGTCAGGAATGTGCTGTCGTTCCATCAGTTAAAGATCCTTCGGCCGAGTGGGGGATGGGCCGGGCCATGGTCACGGTCGCCGGCGAGCCGGTCGACACGGTGTCTCCTCCCTTCGACGGCAGTACGGCCCAGACGATGCGTCCGGAGCCGTCGGCGGTGTCTCTGACGCCCCAGTCGCTGCTCAGGGCGCCGACCAGCAGGAGTCCACGTCCACCCTGGTCGTCGGGCCCCGGCCGGCGCTGGGCCGGAAGGCTCCAGCCACGGTGCTGGTCCTCGACCTCGATGTGGAGCCGCTCCTCGGCGATGTGGACTCTGCACACGATCCACTCGCTCGCCGTGTGCGTCAGCGCGTTGGTGACGAGCTCGGAGGTCACCAGGATCGCGTTGTCGCGGGTCTCGGGGTCGATGCCCCACTCGGTGAGCGACTCACGGACGTCTCTTCGGGCCATACCCACCGAGGCGGGCGCCGCGGGCAGGGCGAACACACCTGCCCGACGGGGATATTCGTCCCCTGGTGGTAGGCCTAAAGGCTGGGGGAGGGAGGGCGGGGTCATCGCCGTTCGCCTTTCGTCTGCCTTCGCACCACAAGCGGTGCCAATGCCGTCCCCCGTGGCCCCGCACTGCCGCGAGATGCGCACAACTCACCGTGCAAGGCGTCACGTCGCAGCCCCGTCTCCCCCAACTGGGCCGCACAGCCTCTCCCTTCACCGGGCCAGGGACGATAGGACCACTGTTGCAGCTGCCAACAACACCTCGCAACCGACAAGTTGAAAATTGCAATGTGCCAGGTGCATGCTTCCCCCGTCGACGGATGATCGTGACAGACTGCGACCTCGAAGCCCGCTGTGAGGGGGTAAGGCGTGTCCACGGAGACCGACTGGGGCGGCGCCCCTTCCGTCCTGCGCATGATTCTCGGCAAGCAGCTGGAGGAGCTGCGTACCCAGGCCGGGCTGACATACGAGCAGGCGGGCGAGGCGCTCGGCGTCAGCCACTCCACCATCCGCCGGATGGAGGCCGCCAAGGTGGCCCGGCTCCGGCTCACCGACGCCGAGAAGCTCCTCCAGACGTACGGCGTGACGGACCAGCAGGAGATCGACACCTTCCTGAAGTCGGTCCGCGAGGCCAACAAACGCGGCTGGTGGCACACATACCGTGATGTCCTGCCGGACTGGTTCGCGGCGTATCTGAGCCTGGAGCAGGCGGCCCTCCAGATCCGTGCGTACGAGGCGGAGTTCGTACACGGGCTGCTGCAGACGGAGGCGTACGCGCGCGCCCTGCTCGGTGCGGGCAATCCGCACGCCTCGGCCGAGGCGACCGAGCGCCGGGTCGCGCTGCGCATGCGCCGTCAGGAGCTGCTGTCCCGGCCCGCTCCACCGCGCGTCTGGGTGGTGATGGACGAGACCGTGCTGAGGTGGCCGGTCGGCGGGGCCGAGGTGATGCGCGCGCAGATCGACCATCTGATCGCGGCCAACGCGCTCCCCCATGTGACCCTGCAGATCATGCCGTTCAGGAACGGCCCGCATCCGGCCATGCGGGCCGGCGCGTTCCATCTCTTCCGGTTCAGGGCACGCGAGTTGCCGGACATCGTCTATCTGAGCGGTCTGGTGGGCGCCGTCTACCTCGACAAGGACGACGACGTCGTGGTGTACCGCGAGGCCCTGGACCGGCTGGGCGCACAGTCGACGCCCGCCAGGAAGACCGAGGAACTTCTCGGTGCGATTCGCAAGGAGCTATGAGTGCACCACCACATACGCAACGGCATGCCGTCCCGGGAACTGGGCACGCAGGGCTGGTCCAAGCCATGGAGCGACGACGCGGGCGGCGCCTGCGTCGAGGCGAAGAAACTGGGCGACGGGCGGATCGCGCTGCGTCAGTCCACCGATCCCGAAGGGCCCGCCCTGGTTTTCACGCCCCGTGAAATGACGAGCTTTCTTGCGGGCGTCAAGGCGGGGGAGGCCGACTTCCTCCTCTGACAACCTTGTCTGATTCCTATGCCCTGCTCTTTCCCCCACGAAGTTCTCGTTCCCCACGAAGTTCTTGTTCCCTACGAAGTTCTTGTTCCCTACGAAGTTCTTGTTCCCTACGAAGTTCTCTTTCCCCCACGAACACCAGCTGTGCACCGACGACTTGATGGGAGGGGCGGCGTTGCCCGACAACGGATGGCCTGCCGACCGTATCGACACCGAGAGCGCACACTCCGCGCGCATCTACGACTACATCCTGGGCGGTAAGGACTACTACCCCGCCGACAAGGAGGCGGGCGACGCGATGGCGCGGGAGTGGCCCGCCCTCCCGATCCACATGAAGGCCAACCGCGACTGGATGAACCGCGCGGTGGCCTATCTGGCCAAGGAGGCGGGGATACGCCAGTTCCTCGACATCGGCACCGGCATCCCCACCTCCCCCAACCTCCATGAGATCGCCCAGTCGGTGGCCCCCGACTCGCGGGTCGTCTACGTGGACAACGACCCCATCGTCCTCACCCTGTCGCAGGGTTTACTGTCGAGCACCCCCGAGGGCAAGACCGCGTACGTCGAGGCGGACATGCTCGACCCGGCGACGATCCTGGGCGCGGCGGAACTGCGTGACACCCTCGACCTCACCCAGCCGGTCGCCCTCACGGTGATCGCCATCGTCCACTTCGTCCTGGACGAGGACGACGCTGTCGGCATCGTCCGGCGCCTCCTGGAGCCCCTTCCCTCGGGCAGCTACCTGGCGATGTCCATCGGCACCGCCGAGTTCGCGCCCGCCGAGGTGGCCCGCGTCGCCCGTGAGTACGCGGCCCGCAACATGCCCATGCGGCTTCGCACCCACGCGGAGGCCGAGGAGTTCTTCGAGGGCCTCGAACTCGTCGAGCCCGGCGTCGTCCAGGTCCACAAGTGGCACCCGGACGGCACGGAGACGGGCATCCGCGACGAGGACATCGCGATGTACGGGGTGGTGGCCCGCAAGCCGTAGCCCGTCCGCTCCACACCATTCGTGCCGCCGGCCCCACCCGAAAGGGGCCCGGCGGCACGAGTGTCCCTACGTCCCCTGATCCGCCGGACAGGCGCTAGGCGTCCGCCGTGGAGTCCAGCAGCGCCGCGCACTCGATCGCGAGGGCCGCCATTCCGTACGCCCGGGCCACGCGCAGCGCCTCCCGCAGCAGACCGGAGGCGTGGGCGCCGGCGCCGGGGCGGCCGGACCTGCGAAGCGCGCGGGCCTGGGCCAGCCGGAGGCGGGCCAGCTGAGGCTGGGAGGAGCGGACCGGTTCGGTCGCGGTGCGGAAATGGGCGAGGGCGGTGTCCGGCTCTCCGGCGGCCAGGGCCAGCAGTCCGCGGGCCCGGGCGGTCGGCCCGATCAGCACGGTGGGCCAGCCCGCGAGGGCGATCTGCTCGCCGTCGTGGGCGGCCAGCCGCTCACGCAGTACCGGCAGGACCTGGCGCAGCTCGGCCTCGAATCCGCCCCGGGCGTCGAGCGCGGCGCTCACCTCGGCGAGCAGCACCAGGGTGGGCACCGCCCATCCGGACGGCGGGAACCGGCTGAAGTCGTCGGTGTCGTGGGCGAATCCCACGAGCCGGTCCGCCCCTTCGGCGTACTGACCCGTCTCGCACAGCGCGAGCGCGAGCCCGGCCCGCCAGACGGGGAAGTAACCGTGCCGTTCGACGGTGTCCGCCAGACCGGAGGCGAACAGATCCGCCATCCGTCCCTGTTCGCGCAGCAGCCAGTAGGCCTGGCCGAGGCGGGTCTGGTGCAGGTTGTCGGCGGGGACGGCCAGATCGGCGGGTAATCGCTCGACGAACGTCAGCGCGTCGCCGAAGATCCAGCCCGCGGCCTTGTCGAACCGGCCGTGCCACAGGTCGAGCAGGGCGTCCAGGGTGTGCTGCTGCCAAGTGGTCAGCACACCGCGGGTGTCCGCGGCGTGCTTGCGGTACTGGTTGGCCGTGGCCAGCGCGCTGTACACCTTGCCGGCCCGCAACTGGTCGAGGGCGACGGCCATGAGCGCCTCGCCGCGGAAGTAGGCCGAGCCGTGCCGGGCCGCGGCGTCCCGCAGGCGTTCGGAGAGCGTCAGGGACTCCGCGGTGGACATGAAGTCGTACAGTCCCCACCGGCATTCGGTGAGCACCTCGCAGGCCACCTCGTCGTCCTTGCCGTCCACGGACAGCCTGCGCAGCGTGCTGCGCGCCAGCCGTGCGCCCTGCTCCGGGCCCGCCTGGCCGGCGGCGGTGTCCTGGCTGACCGCCATGGAGAGCTTCTTCGCCAGGTGCGCGTTGAGCCTGAGGCGCAGTCCGGCGGCCTCGACGCTCCCGTCGTCGCCCAGCGCGGCCAGGCTCTCCCTGATCAGCTGGAGCAGTTCGTGGTCGACCTGCCCGGGATCCGACCATCGGCGGGCCATCCTGATGACGGCCTCCGCCCGGGCCGGGGGATCCCCCTCGGCGCTCGCGTACGCCGCCCGGTAGAGCCGGTCCGCCTCGCGCATGGCCCCGGCGGTGTGGCTGAGGTCGCCGCGCCGTAGCAGCCGGTCGAACTCGTCCCGTTGCCGAGCGGCGGCCGAACCACTCCTGCCCGCACCGGACTTCACCAGTTTGGCCGCCCGCTCCCCCGGGCCCGGGCCGATCGTCTTCGAGATCCGCTCGGTGGACGGATCGGGAACCAGGGCGAGCAGCGCGCCCCTCGCTTCCAGCCGCTCGTCGCACAGCTGCGCGAGCTCGTGCGTGACACGTCGCTGGCCCGTCTCGATCCTGCTCAGAAAGCTGCGGCTGCAGTGCACCTCTTCGGCCAGCTCGCTCAGTGACTTGCCGGCCGCCGTCCGACGTCGGCGCAACTCTGCGCCGAACGCGTTCTCTTCGATCGCCATCCTCCCAACGGCCCGCTCCCCGCCCTGTGTTGCCAGAAAGCATTGGCAACAGCCGACCGCTCCACGCTGCCGCGGAAACCCACCACTCTGTCTGGGAGCGAGCTTACAGCGAGCAAGGGTGCGAGCACCGGCAGACAGGAGCACTGGTCATGGGATCGGACGAAGCCAAGGTGGTGGCGGCCGTCGACTTCGGCACGCACGGCACCGGCTTCGCCTGGACGGTGCGAACGCCGCTCAACGACGATCCGCTGACCAGGCGGGTGCAGTTCTTCACCCGGTTCCCGGGTCGGCAGCTGGACAGTCCGAAGAACCTGACCGCGATCCTGGTGACGGACGGCGGGGACACTGTCGCCTGGGGCCACGAGGCGCGCGCTCGGTGGGTCGAGGCCCTGACGAAGGGGGAGTCCGAAGGGCTCGGCTATGCCTACGCCTTCAAGACGGCGCTGAAGAGCGGCGGTTCGATGGCGGACCTGCCGATCACGGGCGGCTTCGTCGACCGCACCGACCGCGGTCTGATACGGGAACTGGTCACCGCCTACCTCAAGGAGATCCGCGAACTGGCGACCGCGGAGATCAAGAGGATGACGTACACGGAACGAGAGGTCCGCTGGTGCATCACCGTCCCCGCGATCTGGGACGACGAGGACAAGGCGGTGCTGCGGCGACTTGCCGTGGACGCGGGGTTCCCCGGTGATCCGGAGCGGCTGCTGCTGGCCATCGAGCCGGAGGCGGCGGCCCTGTACTGCCATCTGCGGATGCCCGACGCCGCCTCGGATCCGCACCGGCGGGCCCGGTTGCCCCTGCACCTCGACGGCTTCCGGTCCGTAGTGGTCGACTGCGGCGGCGGCACGGTCGACATCACGGCGTACGAGTCACACGGTGACGCCGGTCCGTCCATCGCGCTGCGCGAGATCGGCCTCGCCACCGGTGGGTGGCTCGGTTCGGAATACGTCAACCAGGCCTTCCTGGACAAGACGCTCGGCGACCGCTTCGGCCCGGCGGCCTTGAAGCGGATCGAACGGGACCACCCCGGCGAGCTGCTCGAGCTGTCCGGGCAGTGGGAGCGGGCCAAGGCGACGGTGGAACCGGACCGGGAAGCGGCTGCGGTCGCCCATGTGCTGGACCCGGTGCGGATCGAGGTTCCGGTCACCGTGTGGGACCTCCTGGACGAGCCGGTGCGGGTGCGGCTGACACGCGATGCCGCCGGCCTGCCGCGGCAGATCGTGCTGCCTCCCGAGGAAGTGAAGGGGCTGCTCGACGAGAGGGTGGACGGCATCCTGGACAAGGTCGCGGAGCAGCTCGCGACCATCGGCCGGACCAGCGGCGCGGGCGCGGAGCCGGAGACCCTGGTCCTTGTCGGCGGATTCGCCCGCTCCCCGTGGCTGCGCGAGCGGATGCGGGCCCGCTTCGGCGAGCGGCACCGCATCCTCGTCCCGCCGGACCCGGCCCTCGCGGTCCTGGAGGGCGCCGTCCACTTCGCCTACCGGCCGGACGTGTTCGTCTCCCGGCAGGCGAAGTACACCTACGGCTTCGAGACGGCCAAGCCCTTCGAGGAGGGGGTCGATTCCACGATGCGCATGTACCGCGACGACGAGGGCGACCTCCTGTGCGTCGGCCGTTTCGGTGTCGCGGTCCGGCGCATGGACAGCGTGCGGGTGAACGACGCCCACCCCTTCCGGATCGTGCCGGTCCGCGAGGACCAGGACGAACTCGACGTACGCCTGTACCGCTCCGCGAAGGCCGATCCCCGGTACGTCGACGAGGAGGGGTGCGAGGAGATCGGCCGGCTGACCGTCGACCTGTCCGGCACCGTGGGCAGACCGCTGCGCGAGCGCCCGATCATGCTGCTGTTCTACTTCGGCGCCGCCGAACTGCGGGTCGAGGTGTTCGACCCCGAAACCGGGGAGACCCGCCAGGTCTCCGTCGACTTCGACCGCGTATAGCCATGGCCTACCGCCCCGAAGGAGGAGACGTGCTGTTCAACCGCGACAAGGGCAAGCGGCCGCAGGAAGTGAGCATCGGGCTGGACGGCTTGGACACCCTGGAGTCGCGGATCCGGAAGCTGGAGGCCGCCGCGGACGACCAGCGGGCCGCGCTGGCCGCGCTCGACCCGCTGGGTGACCGGCTGATCGAGTTGAGGATGCGCCAAGAACGCGCGGAGGAACGGGCCCGGACGCTGGAGACGGCCGTCGCGGACACCCGCCGTGTGCTCGAGGAGCAGAGCGAGGTACTGGACCTGGTGCGGGTCACCCAGGTCACGGAACGGGCCGATCTCACCCGTGAGGACTTTCTCGTCCACTACGAACTCGCCCAGCGGCTCCGGGCGTTGTACACCCAGCGGATGCCCGACCTGATCCAGCCGCGGCTGACGGCGGAGCGGCCCCGTGACGTCGTACGGCGCCAGGCGCAGTTGATCAGCCGGCTGTGTGTGGTGCTGTTCGGCCCCGACGAGCAGGGTGGGCTCGGCGAACCCGACCTCGCCGAACTGGCCCGCATCGCCACCGACGCCGGGGTGGTGGGGCTCGACGCGCGCCACCAGCGGCTGTTGGAGCGGGTCGGCACGGAGGCCGCCCATCTGTTCCGGGCCATGACCGTCAGTGGTCATGCCAGCCGCTTCGACTTCGCGGTGGAACCCGGAGCCCCGGCGGATCCGGAGGAACACGCCCTCTGGCCCTCGTGCGAGGCCGGGCGACCCGTCGCCTTCGTGGTGTGTCCGGGATACCGGGCGGCGGACCGCCGGCTGCTGGAGACCTTCGTCTACACCGAGGCCGAGGGCTGACTTCCGGGGGTTCGGTTCGATGTGCTGTCCCGCCCTCGGGCCGGGGTCGGACAGAAGGATTTCGGTCCGGGGCGCGCGGGGGGCGCTCCGGCCCGGAAGGCCACAGGGCCCGCGGGGGGGGACCGGGTTGGGGGACCCGGGGGAAGGGGAGCGGAGTCGCCGCATCGGCTCCGCTCCCCTTCCGATGCGCGCGTCCCGGCCGCCGATAATCGCTGGCCGGGAGCGCGTCCGGTCGTTCACACTCGCGCGGTGACAAGAACTGTGAGTGCGTGGGTGACTTCGGGTGACGAGTTCCTCGGGAGCGCGGGGCCGTTCGCCGTGGACGTTCCCTGGTGGTCCGAAGTGGGGCCGGTCGTCGAGTGGTTGGAGGGACTGCTCGGGGTGCCCGTGCTGGTACTGCGTCTGCTGGACGTGGAGGGGGGTGCGCGCGGGCGGGACGGCCATGTGACGTACCACGTCGAGGTGTTGGAGCGTCCGGCGAGTGGTCTGCTGGATCAACGTCCCGTCGAGACCGTGGTGTTGGACGGTGCGGAGGCGCTCAGATCGCCGTGGGCCCGGGCGGAGGGGCTGCGCGAACTCCTCGAATGGGCGGCCGGGGAGCTGGCTTCGGCGGGGCGGCCGGTGAGCGGTCCGGTCGTGCAGCGGCGTACCTGGAATCTGTCCGGGCTCTTTCGTCTGCCCACCGCGCGCGGTCCGGTCTGGCTCAAGGCGACACCGCACTTCGCGGCGGACGAGTCCGCCGTCATCGCCGTGTTCGCGGGGGTCGACCCGGGGCTCGTTCCTCCGCTCCTCGGCGTGGGTGAGCGGCGCGTCCTGATGGAGCACATTCCCGGTGAGGACTGCTGGGGGGCCACGCCGGAGACGGTCGGTGCGGCGGTGGAGCGGTTCGTTGCCGCGCAGTCCGCGGTCGCCTCCGGGGGTTCGGGCGAGTACGGCGTGGTGGCGGGGGTGCGGGATTGGCGTGCGCCGGTTCTTGAGGTGGCGGTTCGTGATCTGCTCGACGGGCCCCTCGCCGAGGAGTTGACCGAGCGGGAGGTGCGGGGAGCTCGGGAGTTGGCCGGGCGGTGGGAGCTTCTGTCGGAGTGTGGGCTGCCCGACACGCTGGTGCACGGTGACTTCCACCCCGGGAACTGGCGAAGCGACGGTGGGGCGCCTGTCGTGGTGGACTTCGCCGATGCCTATTGGGGCAATCCCGTGCTTGACGGGCTGCGCGTCCAGGGCTTCCTTCCCGAGCCGGGTCGTGCGGCGGCCGCCCGGGACTGGGTGGCGGCCTGGAAGTCGCGGGTGCCCGGCAGTGACCCGGCCCGGGCGCTCGATGTCGCCGGGCCGCTGGCCCATCTCACGTACGCCGTCCGGTATCAGGAGTTCCTGGACGGCATCGAGCCTTCGGAGCGGCCCTACCACCGGGGGGATCCGGCGGACGAGGTCCGGGCGGCGTTGCGTTGCGCGGGGATCGGGGGGTGACGGGCGCCGACGCGGTCGTGGGTGGGGCGGGCGCCGACGCGGCCGTGGGTGGGGCAGGCGCCTGCGCGGTCGTGGGTGGCGCGGGGCCGTGGCGGTACGTCGAACCCGTCGCCGCCGGATCAGGCGTTGCCCTGTAGGGAGCCGTTTCCAGATCCGAACGTAAGCGACGGGCTTGCGACGTACCGCCACGGCCCCTTCCGTGCGTTGGCGGGTGCGGGTCGTCGATCTCTCACGTTCCGGCGGGCGCTGTGTCCGGGGTCGGGGTGGTCAAGTACTCCTCGTTGATCTCCTTCGGGCCGAAGGGCCACACCTTTTCCAGGTTCGCCCAGACGACGAAGGCGACGCAGCCCAGGGCCACCCAGGCCAGGGACCATTCGATGGGGTGGCGGCCCGGGGAGTTCTTGTCGGCGTAACCGTAGATCGTGAGCCAGCCGACGAGGGCGAGAAGGCTGGGGATCGGGTAGAGCCACATCTTGTAGGGGCGGTGGAGGGTGGGCCGGCGCTTGCGCAGGACGGAGAGGGCGACGATCTGGGCCAGGGCCTGGACGATCACCATGACGGTGGTGAGGAGTTGGATCAGGGTGGTCAGGTCGGTGTGGCGGCCGATGAGGAAGCCGATCGCCGTGATGACACCCATGGTCGCCAGGCCCAGCATCGGGAAGCGGTGCTTGGGGTGCAGCTTGGCGTACGGGCGGAAGAAGACGCGGTCGCGGGCGGCGTCGTAGGGGACGCGCGAGCCGCCGAGGAGTCCGGTGAAGACCGAGGCGAACGCGGTGATGAGGATGAGGACCGTGACCGTGTCGGCGGCTCCCTTGCCCCAGGTCTTTTCGAGGACGGCCGAGGCGACGGAGGTGGAGGCGATGTCCGTCGGATCGGTCATGCGGTGCCAGTCGATGACGCCGAGGGTGCCGATCTGGAGGAGGAGGTAGATCGCCATGATGCCGAGGATGGAGAAGATGATGGAGCGGGGCAGGGTCCGGCCCGGATCCTTGATCTCGGCGCCCATGTACGCGGTGGTGTTGTAGCCCAGGTAGTCGTAGATGCCGATGGTCAGGCCCGCGGCGAAGCCGATCCAGAAGTGGCTGCTGGACAGTTCGAAGGCGTGCGCCGGATAGGTGAAGGCCAGGTGGGCGCTGAAGTCGGTGGCCGCGGCGATGATCACCAGGAGGACCGAGGTGATCATGACCGCCCACATGACCGCCGTGATGCGGGCGATGTGTTCGATTCCGCGCCACAGGAGCAGCACCACGAGGGCGACGACGGCCAGGCCGATGAGGTCCCCCGTCGTCTTGCCCATGTCGGGAGCCAGGTAGCCGAGGTACTGGACGAAGCCGACCACGCCGGTGGACATGATCAGGGGAATGAAGAGCATGGCCGTCCAGACGAACAGGAACGGCATGAGGCGTCCGGTGCGGTACTGGAAGGCCTGGCGGAGATACACGTAACTGCCGCCGGAGCCGGGCATGGACGCGCCCAGCTCGGCCCAGATCAGGCCGTCTGCGAGGGCCAGGATCGCACCCGCGACGAACCCGATGATCGCCTGCGGGCCGCCGAACGCGGCAACCATCAGCGGGATCGTCACGAACGGGCCGATGCCGCACATCTGGCTCATGTTGATGGCGGTGGCCTGGAACAGGCCGACTCGGCGGACGAAACCGCCGGTGGGTGGCGGGCTACCGGACATAGGGGTCTCCTGATATCGGGACGCGGGGAGGCGGGCTCCCGTTCGGCCGGCCCGGCGAGGCTGACTGGGCGATAAAGTTAAGGAGACTTACTAGATGCGTCAAGAGGGTGTCAGGCATGCGTGAGAATGGTGCGATGCCCGCCAGCGACGCCATAGCGCAGCCCGAACAGCCCTGGAACCGGCAGCGGCTGCGCAGCACCAATGAGCGGCTGCTGCTCGACCGGCTGCGCACGGGCGGTGCCGCCTCGCGGGCTCAGCTCGCGCGGGAGACGGGGCTGTCGAAGCCGACGGTCTCCAGCGCGCTCGCGGCGCTGGAGGAGGCGGGGCTGGTGCGTGAGGCGGGCACGCATGCACCCGAGCGCGGCCGGGTGGCGGTGCTCTACGCCCCGGATCCCGCGGCCGGGTACGCGCTCGGCATCGACATCGGGCGCAGCTGGCTGCGGGTGGCGGTCGCCGATCTGGACGGCGGTGTGGTCGCCCGCGCCGACGTGCGCAATCGGGCGCGCAGTTCGGGCGCCATGGCCGACCTCGTCGTTTCCACCGCCCACCAGGTCGTCGCCAACTCCGGCGTGGGAGCGCACGAGGTGGCGCACGCGGTGGTGGGCACGCCGGGCGTGTACGACGAGGAACGGCGCCGGGTGCGGTACGCGATGCATCTGCCCGGGTGGGGCCGCGCGGGCCTGTTCGACCGGATGCACGAGGAGTTGGGCATCCCGCTGGAGGTGCACAACGACGCGAACCTCGCGGCGCTCGGCGAGTACACGTACGGCGTCGGCGCGGGCAGCCGGCTGTTCACGTACATCCTGATCGGCACCGGTCTCGGCATGGGCGTGGTGAGCGAGGGACGGCTGTTCACGGGGGCGCGCGGCGGGGCCGGGGAGATCGGGTTCCTGCCGTGGCCGGGGCGGCAGAAGCCGGAGACGCTGGAGGACGCGGTGTCGGGGGAGGCCGTCGTCGAGGCCGCGCGGCAGTTCGGTATGACCGGCCAGCTCACGGCCAAGGCCGTGTTCGACGCGGCGCGCGAAGGAGACCCCGCCGCGGTGCGGGCGGTACGGCTGGAGGGTGAGCGGATCGCCTATACGGTGGCCGCGGCCGCCGCGGTGCTCGATCCCGATCTGGTCGTGCTCGGCGGCGGCGTGGGCCACAGCATCGACCTGCTGCTGCGGCCCGTGCGCGAGACCCTGCGTACGCTCACACCCCTGCGTCCGAAGATCGTGCCGAGTCGGCTGGGCGAGGACGCGGTTCTGCTGGGCGCGGTGGCGACGGCCCTCGGGACCGCGAGGGACGTGGTGTTCGAGCGACGCTCGGCGTCCTGAGCGGGGCACTCGCCTTGGGTGATTGACACCGATTGCTCGGCCGCCTAGCTTGTGCGCCAGTTAGTAAAGTTTCCTAACTTGCGGGCCCGGCTCGCAACTTCTTGCCCCTGCCTCGCTCATGCCTCGCAGTGCCGACATGCAGTCCCGTAGCGCGGATGCTCCCCACCCCCAAGGAGACCACCGTGTTCCATCGCCCTGCCCCAAGACGGCGTTCCGCCACGGCCGCCGTCGCCCTGTGCCTCCTGTGCACCCTCTCGACCAGCGCGTGGGGCGAGTCCCGGAGCGCCGGGCCCGACGCGGCCGCACGCTCACCGGTCACCCCGGTGCCCGCCACCGCGGGCAGCAGCACCGCGCTGTCCGGGTACGCGATCCAGTCGACAGCCGAGGTCACGGACGCGGCGTCCGACGTCTCGAGCCCGGGCTATCCGGCGCGCGGCTGGTACCGCGCGGGTTCCCGCTCCACCGTCCTCGCGGCGCTGCTCGCGGACGGGAAGTACGCCGACCCGTTCTACTCGACCAACCAGCAGAAGATCCCGAAGGCCGACTTCCAGGTCCCCTGGTGGTACCGCTCGGACTTCACGGTCACCGACACCACCGAGCGCAGCTACCTGGACTTCAGCGGGGTGATCTCGGCGGCGGACGTCTACGTCAACGGCCAGCAGGTCGCCACCGCCGCCGATGTCGCGGGCGCCTACACGCGGCACGAACTCGACATCACCTCGCTGGTGCGATCGGGCACGAACACGGTCGCCTTCCGCATCCGGCCCAACCAGCCCACCAAGAACCTGACCATGGGCTGGTTGGACTGGCTCCAGCCTCCGCCCGACCAGAACATGGGCATCGTGCGTGACGTTCTCGTCCGCCGGGGCGGTCCGGTCGCACTGCGCGACGCGCACGTCGTCACCGAGCTCGCCGTCCCCTCGCTCGCCTCCGCGAACCTGACGGTCAAGGCACAGGCCCGCAACGAGACGAGCGCTCCCGTCACGGCGACGGTGTCCGGCAGTGTCGGCTCGGACGCCTCCTTCAGCAAGACCGTTTCCCTCGCCGCACACGAGACGAAGACCGTCACCTTCTCCCCCACCGACACCCCCGGCCTGCATCTGAGCGCACCAAAGGTGTGGTGGCCCGCGGGCATGGGCGGACAGCCCTTGTACGGCCTCGACCTGACGGCCTCCGTCGGCGGCACCGCCTCGGACACCGCGCACGAGAACTTCGGCATCCGCGAGGTGAAGGCGCCCCTCAACTCCGACGGCGCCCGGCAGTACAGCGTCAACGGCCACAGGCTGCTCATCAAGGGCGGCGGCTGGTCCCCGGACGAGTTCCTGCGCTGGGACCGGACGTATACCGAGGACCGGCTGAAGTACGCGCTCGACCTCGGCCTCAACACCATCCGCCTCGAAGGCCATATCGAGCCGGACGAGTTCTTCGACCTCGCCGACCGGTACGGCATCCTCACGCTGCCCGGCTGGGAGTGCTGCGACAAGTGGGAGGGGAACGTCAACGGCAGCGAGGCCGGCGAGAAGTGGACCGCGGCCGACTATCCCGTCGCCAAGGCGTCGATGGCCGCCGAGGCCGCCCGGCTGCGCGACCACCCGAGCGTCATCTCCTTCCTCATCGGCAGCGACTTCGCGCCGGACGCGACGATCGAGAAGAACTACCTCGACGCGCTGGACGCCGCCGACTGGCCGAACCCCGTGGTCGCCGCCGCCTCCGACAAGTCCTCGCCGATCAGCGGCAGTTCGGGCATGAAGATGACCGGGCCCTACGACTGGATCCCGCCGAACTACTGGTACGCCAAGCGCGAGGGCGGCGCCACCGGCTTCAACTCCGAGACCAGCGCGGGCCCCGACATCCCCACCCTCGACACCCTGCGCCGCATGATGTCCCCCGCCGAGCTGGACACCCTGTGGAAGAGCCCGGCCACCAAGCAGTACCACCGCTCACCGTCGTCGACCTTCGGCACGCTCAAGCTGTACGACGACGCGCTCGCGGGACGGTACGGAGCGCCGAGCGGCCTGACCGACTACGTACGCAAGGCACAGCTCGCCCAGTACGAGAACGTGCGTGCGCAGTACGAGGCGTACGGGCGCAACGCCACCGACTCCGCCAAGCCCGCGACCGGGGTCGTCTACTGGATGTTCAACAGCGGATGGACGTCGCTGCACTGGCAGTTGATGGATCGTTACCTGGACCAGGGTGGTGCCTACTTCGGGGCCAGGAAGGCGAACGAGCCGCTGCACATCCAGTACTCCTACGACACCCGTTCGGTCGTCGTCGTGAACAACCGGCACGACTCCGCGTCCGGGCTCACGGCCCGGGTCACGCTCTTCAACACCGACGGCACACAGAAGTACGACAGGACGGCGACCGGGGTGGACGTGGACGGGGACGGCGCCCACAGCACTCCCCTCACCGTGCCGTCCTCCGTGAGCGGTCTGTCGACGACCTACCTGGCACGCCTCGTCCTCACCGACGCCGAGGGCAAGGAGGTCAGCCGCAACGTCTACTGGCTGTCCACCAAGCCCGACACCCTCGACTGGGCCAAGACCGACTGGTACTACACGCCGACGACGAGCTACGCGGACCTCAAAGGGCTCAGCTCCATGGCACAGGCGCCGGTCTCGGCGACGGCTTCGACCTCGGCCGGTATGGACGGCGCTTCTACGACGACGGTCACGCTGCGGAACACCGGGACGGGGCGGACGCCGTCGCTGCTGACCGACGTGCACCTCGTGGACTCGGCCGGGAAGCCCGTCCTGCCCGTTCAGTGGTCCGACAACCAGGTCAGCCTGTGGCCCGGCGAGTCGGCGACACTCACCGCCACCTACCGGACGGCCGATCTGCACGGTTCGGCGCCCCGAGTACGGGTCTCGGGATGGAACACGCCAGAGACGACCGTCCCGGCGGCCGACACCCGATCCACCCGACACGGAGGGTGACCCTCGCGCAGCATAAGACCTCGCTCAACGCCGACGGCGTCAAGACGCATCACGTCGCCTGACTCGGCGAACGCCCCGAACTCCGGTGCGCGACGGGCGGGCCCGTTCCCGGGCCCGCCCTCTCGCTCGTTCGCGCTCAACTCACGTTGAGCGCCGTGTCGTCGAGGACGAACGACGTCTGGAGGGTGGAGCCCTCGGTGCCGGTGAACTTGACGGTGACCGTCTGCCCGGCGTAGCCGGACAGGTCGAAGCTGCGCAGCGTGTAGCCCGACGCGGCGTTCAGGTTCGAGTACGTGGCGAGCGTCGACAGGACCGTGCCGCTGCTGTTCAGCACTTGGGCCTTGAGGGTGTCGTACGCCGTGCTGGTGGTCGTCTCGGCCGTGTCCACGTGGAGATAGAAGTTCAGGGTGGCCGCGCAGCCGGACGGGATGGTGACCGACTGGGAGAGCGTGTCCGTGTTGGCCGAACCGTAGCCGTTCAGCCAGGCCTTGTAGGAGCCCGTACGGGCCGCCTCGCCGGAGCTGTTGGTGATGACACCGCTGGTCGCCGTCCATGACGTGCTGCCGGACTCGAAGCCGGGGTTGGCGAGCAACTGGGCGGCCGTGCAGGTGCCGCCGCCCCCTCCACCGCCACCGCCGCTGCTGCTGGCGCCCGCGAGCCACTCGGTGGCGTTCAGGGCGAGGGCCGCGTTGGTGGCGCCGGTGTCGTTCCAGCCGTCGTACAGGGTGTTGCCGGACTGGCCGGTGCCGTCGTCGATCGGGGAGCTGTCGCCCCAGAACGCCACACGGCCGCTGCCGAAGGTGCTGGTGGCGAAGAAGGCGCCGGTGTTGCCGGAGTATCCGGTGCGGTAGAGCAGGCCCTTGACGGCCGAGTTGTCGGCGGGCTTGAGCGTGGCCGTCGTACCACTGGCGATCAGGCTCTTGGTGACCGTACCGAACGAGCCGTGCAGGACCGCGTTGCTGCTGTCGCTGATGGCGCTCGGGTAGTCGGAGCTGATGCTCAGCGAGTCGATGGAGAAGCCGAACGGGTCGGTGGAGTCGACGCTGTTGTTGGTCATCAGGTCGTTGAGGATCTCGACCGCGTCCTCACCGTCGTTGTTGCGGTCGGCGCCGGTGTGGTCGGAGATCATGAACAGACCGCCGCCGTTCTTCACGAACGTCATGATCGCGGTCTTCTCCGCGGTCGTGAAGAGCGTGTTGGGCTCGGGCAGCACCAGCGTGTCGAAGTTCGACAGGTCGGTGGCCGTCGAGCCGCCGTAGGCCAGGCTGGAGCCCGAAGGCAGCGTCTTCAGGCTGTAGTCGCCGGTCTTCTGCAGGGCCACACCCCAGGAGGAGAGGGCTCCGGTCCAGTCGGTCTCCGAGGACGGCGAGGAGTCCTGGCCGAGCGGGTCGGGCTGGCTGGTGGAGATGATCCAGTCGGCGTTGCCCGCGGTCTCGGCGTGGGCGTTGTCGAACAGGATGCGGTGCGGGGTCGCGGCGGCGGCCGGAGCGGCCGCGGACGCCTGGACGGCCGCACCCGCGACGAGCAGTCCGAACACGGCCGTGGCCGTGGTGAGTCTGTGGCGGGATCTTCTGAATCCGAGCATCCGGCGAACCTCCATGAGGGGTGGGGAGAGGCGGTGCGGGCGCCAAGTCTGCGCGCGTAGAACGGTGGTTGGCCGTCTACCGCGCAACAGATTATTGAACGGTACATGGCAGGAACGCGACTGAACAGGAGCCCGCCGGACCGGACACGGGACGGCCGGAAAGCCGAACGGACTGTCTTCGCCCGCAGGGGGAACACACCTAACTACGTGGGTCCTGACAAAAAGGGGCGGAGATGGAGATCTCAGGCATCATCAGTGCCATTCTCATCGGCATCATCATCGGCGTACTGGGCCGGCTCGTGGTCCCGGGACGCCAGCGCATCGGCATCCTGTGGACGATCCTCGTCGGCATCGCGGCCGCGTTCATCGGCTCGGGGATCGCCGCCGCGTTCGGCGTGGCGAACACGAAGGGCATCGACTGGATCGAGTGGATCATTCAGATCGGACTCGCGGCGGTGGGTGTCGCGGCGCTCGACCGGGTGAAGGTGCGCCGCTGACGGGGCCGTCCATCGGGCCGAGCGGCGCCGGGTGGTAGGCGGCCGTCTCCTGGACGCGGCCGTCTCGGCGGTGCGGGAGGAGGGGCGGCGGTCGCTCGCCGATGCCGATCTCGGGCAGATCGATCGGTTCGCCGAACGGCGGTATGCCGGGTGCGCATGGAAGTGCCGGATGCCGGCGACGAGTTGAAGGGCCGGGCCGGCCTACAGCCGCCTCGGCCGACCGGCGGTCAGTGACGCCATCTCCGCCCGGATGGCGTCCGGTGTCACCCGTACACGTACGGCGTTGTGGTGGTCAGGGGTTCGAAGCCCAGGCGGGCGAGGACCGGGCGGCTCTGGCTGGTGGCGTCGACCTGGACGTAGCGGTAGCCGCGCTCGGCGGCGACGCGGGCGCGATGGGCGACGAGCGCGCGGTAGATGCCGCGGCGGCGCCAGGAGTCGACGGTGCCGCCGCCCCAGAGGCCGGCGAAGCGGGTGCCGGGGACCATCTCCATGCGGGCGGCGCTGACCGGGACGTCACCGGCGAGGGCCACCACCGCGACGACGTTGTCCTCGTCGCCGGTGAGCTGGGCGAGGAGTTGGTGGCGCATCCGGGTGCTGTCCGTGCCGAAGGCCTGTTCGTGGACGTCCGCGACGAGGTCGACGCCCGCGCGGTCGGTGACGGGCAGCAGCCGTACACCCTCGGGCGGCTGGGCGTCGAGCGCGAGGTCGCCCAGCTCGGCGATCATCAGGGTCTCTTCGGGCTGGGCGACGAACCCGGCGGCGCGCAGCCGCTTCCCCAGGTCCTCGGGCTTGTCGTGCCCGTACAGCTTCCACTCGAACTCGCGGCCGAGTTCGCCGAAGTAGCGCATCTGCTCGGCGATCGCGGCGTCGGCGATCGATTCGTCAAGGTCCGACCAGATCACCCCGTTCCAGCCCTGCTCGGTGCCGACCTGGCGCACCACCTTGTCGATGCGCTCGACCCGGGCTCCTGGGCTGTCGGGCCGCGCGTCCTCCCGCATGTCCCGGTCGAACAGAGCCAGTACCGCAACGTGATCCATGGGGTCACTCCAGCACCCCGGCGCGCATAGGGCAACGGCCTTGCACCGGGGCGGAGGCGATCAGGCCACCCCGCCCCGGTGTTTCGTCCCTGGTCAGACGCGGTTCAGTTGCGGGTCCACTGCTGGTTGGATCCGCCGTTGCACGACCAGAGGTCGATCAGGGTTCCGCCCGCCGTCGCGGCGCCCAGCGCGTCCAGGCACAGGCCCGAGACGTTGTTGGTGACGGTTCCGTTGGAGTTGAAGGTCCACTTCTGGTTGGTGCCGCCGTTGCAGTCCCACAGGACGACCTTGGTGCCGTTGGCGGTGCCGCTGTTGTAGGCGTCGAGGCACTTGTTTCCGTAGACCACCAGTTCACTGCGCGAGGTGTAGGTGAACGTCTGGTTCTGGCCACCGCCGCAGTCCCACAGTTCGGCCTGGCTGTTGTTGGTGATCGTGTTCTTGAAGAAGTCCAGGCACCGTCCGGATCCGGTACCGACGACCGCCGTCCCGTTGGTGCCCGGGACGGCGCGCACGGCCACGGCGTCGATGTCGGGCGCGGTGCCCGAGGCTCCGAAGGTCAGCGTGTTGGAGCCCTTCGCCAGGGACGCGAGGACGGAGACGGTCCGGTAGGTGGTCGCCGAGCCGGTGGGCGGGAAGGCCAGCGTCTGCGCGTACTGGCCGCCCACCTGAAGCGTCGCCTTGCGGTCCGCGGCACCGCCGTTGGCGTAGGTGATGTCGATCAGCTTGGTGCCCGCGGCGGACGCCGTGACTCCGGTGAAGGCCGGGGTCGTCGCGGAGGTGGTGTCCTCGTACGTCGTCCCGGACGCCTCGGTGCCGGAGACGGTGAGCAGCACGCCCTCGCCCGCGGGGACGCTGGTGGTGTAACTCGTCGCGTACGAACCGGCGTTGGACGCCGCCCAGACGTTGCGTACGGCGGCGGAGGCGGTGGTCAGACCCATGTCCTGCCAGCGGGCGGAGATGTTCGCCGCGGCGGACGTACGGTTCAGCAGCAGGACCGCGCGCTTTCCGGTGCCGGAGAGGATCTTGCTGTAGACCTGCAGGCCGGTGCTGTCCTCGGCGACCTTGACGCCCTGGAGGCCGCGCGGGTCCTGGTCGATCGCGATGACCTCGGAGTTGGTGAGGATCGAGGCGGTCGTCGCACTCATGGTGGCCAGGTTGTTGCCCGCGAGCAGCGGGGCGCCGGAGATCGCCCACAGGCCCATGTGAGTGCGGTTCTGGGCGGCGCTCAGGCCGTTCATGCCGACCGTCATCATGTCCGGGTCGTTGTAGTAGCCGGTGTGCTGGGCGGCGGGGTGCAGCGACTTGTCGAAGTTGGCCAGGATGTTGGTCATCGTCGGGTTGTCGGGGTAGTAGACGATGTCGGTGCTGGTGCGCCACATCGCACCCGTGCCGGCGGCCCAGTTCCACGGGTTGCCCGTGCCCCACTCGCACAGTGACAGCACGAGTGAGTGGCCGGTGACGGCGGTCGCGGCGGTGTTGGCGTCACGGATCGCCTTGTATGTCGTCTCCTGGTCGAGTCCCTCGGCGTCACCGCCGCACCAGTCGATCTTCAGGAAGTCGAAGCCCCAGTTCTGGAAGGTCTCCAGGTCCTGCTGATTGTGCCCTTCCATGCCGGTGTTGGGGGCGGCGGGCGTGCCCGAGGGGGTCGGGTAGTAGTAGCCGCAGCCGTTCTTGCCCGCGTCGGTGTAGATACCGGCCTTGAGGCCCTTGCTGTGGATGTAGTCGACGATGGCCTTCATCCCGCCGGGCCACTTGGCGGTGTCGACGGTGATGTTGCCGCTGCTGTCGCGGGTGCCCAGCCACCAGCCCTCGTCGATGTTGACGTATTTGTAGCCCGCGGCGGCCATGCCGGACGACACGAGGGCGTCGGCCTGGGCCTTGATGGTGTTGTAGTCGACGACGCTGGCGAAGGTGTTCCAGGACGCCCAGCCCATCGGCGCCGGGGCGACGCCGATCTGGTTGGTGCTGACGGCGGTCGGCTCGGCGGTGAGCGGAGTGGCGGAGCGTCCGACTCCGGCCAATCCGGCGACGGCCAGGCCCAGGACGGCGCCATGAACGGCTGCGCGCTTCAGGAGGCCCCTGAGGCGCGTGGTGTGCGAATGGGGGGACATGCGGCTCTCCCTCGAGCGGTTTGTTCGCAGACTCGAACAAAAGTCAACGAGACTCGCCATATGGGAGCCGCCATTCCGCGGACGCGTCAAGTCCCTTGCCGACAGGGCCCGTTCACGTTCGGCCACGCCGCCGGTGAACGCGTCCGTGCCCCGGTGGCCGCCCGTCGCGTTGCCGCCCGCACGCGATACCTTCTGTTCGACCCGGCCCGACCCGGCCGGGAAAGATCTCAAGCATCGGGATGGTCATGCGCGAGGACGCGATCGTCGAGGTAGCGGCCGGAATCCATCTGGTTCACGGCAGCAACACCAACTGGGTGATCCTGGCCGAGGGGGACGCCGTCACCCTGATCGACACCGGATATCCGGGCGACCGCCCGGACGTCCTCGCCTCCCTCGACGCGCTCGGCCACTCCCCCGAGGCCATCAGCGCCGTACTCATCACCCACGCGCACAACGACCATGTCGGGTCGGCCGAGTACCTGAGCAGCGCCTACGGCGTCCCGGTCCATCTGCACGAGGAGGAGGTGGCGCACGCGCGCCGCGATTTCCTCCAGCAGGTGAGCGTGGGCGAGGTGATGCGCCAGGCCTGGCGCCCCGGCGTGCTGCCCTGGGCGGTGCACGCGCTCCGGTCCGGCGGCACGGCGGACGTCCGGATGACCCGGCCCTCGCCGTTCCCCGGCGAGGGGGCGCTCGATCTTCCCGGCGGTCCGGTGCCGGTGCACACCCCCGGGCACACCGCCGGACACTGCGTCTATCACCTGCCGGACGCCGGCATCGTGATCTCCGGCGACGCCCTGGTCAGCGGTCACCCCACCTCGCGGATACGGGGACCGCAACTGCTGCCCGACATGTTCCACGCCGAGCGCGCGAACGCCCTCGCGTCGTTGAAGCTCATCGAGGCACTCTCGGCGGACGTCCTGCTGCCCGGGCACGGCCCGGTGCACCACGGATCCGTGAGCGAGGCGGCCCAGCGCGCCCGGGCGCTCGCCAACTGACGGCTGCCGTGCGCCGGCCTCACGGCCGCAGTGCCTCCGGCTGAACCACGTCGAGATAGGCCCGCAGCGCGTCCCGGTTGCGGGCCAGGCAGTCGATACGGCTCTGGATGCGGTCGATCTCGCCCCGCAGGAGTGCGGCGGTCTCCTGGGTCAGGCACTCGGGATGGAGATGGATCTCGCCGGGGTCGGACAGGAACGGCAGGATGACACGGATGATCTCGGTGGTGAGCCCGGAGTCGAGCAGCCCGCGGATCTGCCGTACGCACGGGACGGCCCCCTCGCCGTACGAGCGATAGCCGTTGGCGGCCCGCTCGGGGCGCAGCAGGCCCTGTTCCTCGTAGTAGCGCAGCATCCGGGTGGGGACGCCGGTGCGGCGCGACAGCTCACCGATCCTCATGTCTCCGCCCTCCGGGGCAGGCGCGCTTGCCTTCACACTGATGTGAAGGTTTCAGCATGGTCGCATGTCGCTCGCACCGCCCGCCAACGGCACCGCCCTGCCCGTCTCCGGGCTGCCGCTCTCGGGGCTGCTCGCCCTGTCCACGGCCGCCTTCACCGCCGTACTGACCGAACTGCTGCCCGCCGGTCTGCTGCCGCGGATGGCTCCGGCCCTGGGGGTGTCCGAGGGACGGGTCGGTTTCCTGGTGACCGGTTACGCGCTCGCGTCCTTCCTCGCCGCGGTGCCCCTCACGACAGCGCTGCGCGGACTGCCGCGCCGCCGGGTACTGACCGGCACCCTCCTGGGTTTCGCCTTCTGCAACGCCGTCACCGCGGTGTCGTCCTGGTACGCGCTCACCTTCGCGGCCCGGCTCGGGGCCGGGGTCATGGGTGGCACGCTGTGGGCGATGCTCGTCGGGTACGCGGCCCGGATGGTGCCCGCCGAGCGGCGCGGCCGTGCGATCGCGATCGTCCTCGGGGGCATCACCCTCGCCCTGTCGCTGGGCGTGCCCGCGGGCACCGCGCTGGCGGACGCCGTCGGCTGGCGCGCGGCCTTCGGCGTCCTGTCCGTACTCGCCGCGCTGCTCGTTCTCTGGGTGCGGTGGCGGGTGCCGGGCCTGCCCGGCGAGCCGGCGGGCGCGCGGGTGCCCCTGCGCCGGGTCGCCGCACTCCCCGGCATCGTGACCGTCCTTTCCGTGACCCTGCTCCTGCTGCTGGGGCACCAGGTGATGTACACGTACGTCGCCCCCTTCGCCGAGCACACCGGTTTCGGCCGCACCGGTCTCGTCCTGCTGGTGTTCGGGGTGGCCACGGTCGTGGGGATCTGGATCGTCGGCGCCCTGGTGGACGCGCACCTGCGCCGCACACTGCTGACGGCCCTGGCCCTGATCGGCTGCGCGATGGCGGCGCTGGCCGTGTCCGCGGGCGACCCCCTCGTGCTCCTCGTCTCGGTCGCCCTGTGGGGCGCCGCGTTCGGCGGAGCGCCGACGCTGATCCAGACCGCGCTGGTCGACGCCTCCGGCCCCGCCCACGCCGACGTGGCCACCTCTCTGCAGACCACCGTCTACAACGCCGGCATCGCGGCCGGTTCCCTCACCGGAGGACTCGTCCTGGAGAGCGCGGGAGCCATGGCTCTTCCCTGGACGTCACTCCCGCTGATCGCCGCCGCGGTCGGTGTGGTGGCCGTGGGGCGGCGGCGGGCGTTCCCCGCGCGGCGCCCCGTCTGACACCCCGCCCGCAGAGCACCCGGACCTGTCCGGACGCCCGACCTTCAGCGGGTTTCCCGGGTGGGGGCGCCGTAGCGGAGTCCGTCGACGAGCAGGGCGATCATGCGTGGGGTGTGGCCGTTGTCGTCTTCCTGGGCGGGCAGGGTCAGATTGCGTGTGGCGACCAGGAGGTCTTCGGGGTCGACGTCGGAGCGGATCTCGCCGGCCTTCGCCGCGGTGTCGAGGAGCGCGCCGAGGACGGGCATGAAGCGCTGCTGGAAGTAGGAGGGCAGGGTGTCGTAGGCCGGGTCCCCCGAGTGCAGGGCCGCACTGAGTCCGCGTTTCGTGGCGATGAAGCCGGCGAAGCGCTGGAGCCACTTGGCGAGCGCTTCGGCCGGTTCGTATCGCGCCGCCAGGGAGGGTGCGGCGTCGGCGCAGGCGTCGACTTCGTGGCGGAAGACCGCGGCGATGAGGTCCGAGCGTTGCGGGAAGTGGCGGTAGAGGGTGCCGGCTCCCACACCCGCCTTGGCGGTGATCTCACGCACGGGTGCGTCCACTCCCGAGGTGGCGAAGACTTCCGCGGCCGCCGTGAGCAGGGCGTCGGTGCTGCGTTGCGCGTCGGCACGCAGCCGCTTACGGGGCTGCCCTTGCGCCGCGACGGCGCCGGCTTCCCGAGCCGTTTCCTCGCTCACGATAGTTCTCCTTGCTAACCGGAACACTGTTCCGTATCGTCTAGGCTGAACACTGTTCCGTTTCTGCCAGCCTAACGCGCCGCGACGGACACCGGCCGACGCACAAGGAGACTCATGAAGTACCGCACACTAGGCCGAACCGGCATCAAGGTCAGTCCGTACTGTCTGGGCGCGATGATGTTCGGCGCCATCGGCAACCCCGACCACGACGACTCCGTCCGGATCATCCACAAGGCGCTGGACGCGGGCATCAACTTCGTCGACACCGCGGACGCCTACTCACGCGGCGAGTCCGAGGAAATCGTCGGCAAGGCCCTCAAGGGCCGCCGGGACGATGTCGTGCTCGCCACCAAGGCCCACCTCCCCATGGGTGACGACCCCAACCAGCAGGGCAACTCGCGGCGCTGGCTGGTCCGCGCGCTGGAGGACTCCCTGCGCCGGCTCGGAACCGACCACGTCGACCTGTTCCAGATCCACCGGCCCGCCCCGGACACCGACGTGGAAGAGACCCTCTCGGCCCTCACCGACCTGGTGCGCGCGGGCAAGGTGCGGGCCATCGGCACCTCCTCCCTCCCCGCCTCGGACATCGTCGAGGCACAGTGGGTCGCCGAGCGGCGCGGCCTGATGCGGTTCCGCAGCGAGCAGCCGACGTACTCGATCCTCAACCGCGGCATCGAGCGCGAGGTGCTGCCCGTCTGCGAGCGCTACGGCATGGGCGCCCTGGTCTACAGCCCGCTCGCGGGCGGCCTGCTGACCGGCCGCTACCGCAAGGGCCGGCAGGCCGACAGCCACCGTGCCGCCTTCGGCTTCAAGCACCTCAGCGACGAGCGCCGGCTCGACGCCGTCGAACAGCTCATTCCCCTGGCAGAGAAGGCGGGGATGCCGCTGACACACCTGGCCGTCGCGTTCGCGATCGCCCACCCCGGCGTCACCTCCGCGATCATCGGACCGCGCACGATGGCCCACTTGGACGACCTCCTCGCAGGCGCGGAGACCACTCTGCCCGACGAGATCCTCGACCAGATCGACGCGATCGTGCCGCCCGGCACCGACATCGGGACGCTCGACATGGCCTACAACCCACCCGCCATCCAGCAGACCGCCCTGCGCCGCCGCCTGCCCGACGAACGCTCCGCCGCCTGACCCAGGGCCTGTCCGCCGGACAGGTCCTAGGCCCTGTCGTCACATTCCCGTCTGTCCCTCGACGCCATGCACGCGCCCCCAAGTTCTCGGCTTCGCTCGAACAGGGAGGGACCCCCTTGACGCCGCAGGGCCCGACCTCCGGGCGGACGACGGGAATGTGACGACAGGACCTAGCCCAGCTCCAGCGTGGTGACCCCGTAGACGCGCTCGCCGCTGAACGGCCTGACCGGGCCGGTGTACATCCGGGCCGTTTCGAAGGAGGGGGTGAGTCCGAAGTCCTCGGCGAGGGCGACGCCCGGCGCGTTCGACTCGGGGATGTCGATGGCGACCTCGCCGCCAGGAGCGTCGGCGGCCAGCGCCAGCAGGAGGGCGCGGGCGTCCTCGGCGGTGTCGGCGAACAGCGGGCCGACGCGCGGGCGGTCGAGGGCGGGCCGGATCACCGCGTAGCCGGTGAGGTGGCCGTCGGCGACGCGGACGAAGGTGCGGTGGCCGGGACCGGTGAGCCACCGCTCCAGGAAGCGGGGGCGGTCGGCCGGGCAGCAGGCGCTGTCGTACGCCGCGATGGACGCGAAGTCGGCCGCTTCCGCGGGCCGCACCCCCGGTGGCGTCTGCCCCGCCGGCACGGTTCCGGTGAACCGGACGGTGCGGTGGGCGAGTTCGAAGCCGGACTTGCGGTAGTTGTCCTGCTGCGCCACCACACCGTCCAGACCGACGGTCCGGCCGCCGGCGTGGGCGAGGGCCGTCTTCCAGGTGGTGAGGCCGTGGCCGCGGCCGCGCAGATCCGGTCGTACGAGGTAAAAGCCCAGGAAGGCGTAGTCGGCGTCGTACGTCACGACCGAGACGGCCGAGACCGGCTGCCCGTCGATCCTGCCGATGAAGAAGCCCTCGGGATCCTGGGCGAAGAAGCTCGGTGCGTCGGACAGCCCCGGATTCCATCCCTCGTCCCCCGCCCACCCGCTGATCACCGACCAGTCGTCGAGCGAGGCCCGGGCGACGACGAGATCCGCGGGACCCGGAGAAGTCATGTGTGCGCTCCATTCGCTTGCGGCCAGGGCGGGCGGCGGTCGCCCGCTCCCGCAGCATCTTTCCCGATCTCCACGGGGATTTCAGCGGGATCTGGCGCGAAACACCGGGCGTCGTTCACGCCCGGGAGGAAGCGCTTCTCTGGACTGCTCTGACCCGCAAGTTCCCACGGGTCCGCACGGTTGACCTCAGCCGGGACGCTTCTGGTTCTCGATGTACTCCTTGATGATCGACGGCTCTCAACGAACCTAATTCGTTGCTAACGGGTCCAGCATCACCCAGGTGGTTCTGCCGGGTTTGTTTGATTCCTGGGACCGTGACGTCTTCTGCCACTCCGGCCGTGGAAGGCCTCCGGTTAGACAGGTGCACGGTCCTGGTGCTTGTGGTGGTGGCGGTCACGTGGGCGCCGGGCGGATGCCTACAGCGAACCGGGCCTCGATGCCTCCGACTAGAGAGGTGGCGTCCGGCGTCCTCGGGCCGCCATCACCAGGGGTGATGGCGTGCGTCGGTCCGGGCGGATGCCTTTGTTGGGCCCGGCCTCGGAGCCTTCCGTTAGAGCGGTGTCGTCTGGGGCTGGCGAGCGTCAACACCGGTGCCTTGATCCCTCGTTGGTGTTGGTGGGGCGAGCCCACCGCACGGTGACCTCTCGTTACGCCCGAGCCTTCTGAGCTCTCGCACAGACCGAGGCCCGTGGGGTGCGCTGGTGCCACGAACACGGCTGGTGAGGTGTCGGTCCGATCCTTGTGGTCGAGACCTTGAATTAGGGAGCCGCGTGGCCCGCATGCGCTCGTGACCAGCGCAAACACCGGCACACGGAAAGAGAGCACAGTCATCTACTGCGGAATCGACTGGGCGGAGAAGACGCACGCCGTCGCCCTGGTCAACGACACCGGGGAGTTACTGGCCAAGCGGCGCATCACCGATGACGCCGCTGGCTACACCATCCTGTTGGACCTGCTCGCCGAGTTCGGCGACACCGAAGACAACCCGATCCCTATCGCCATCGAGACCTCCCGCGGCCTGCTTGTCGCAGTGCTGCGGACCGGCATACGACAGGTCTACGCGATCAATCCGATGGCCGCCGCTCGCTACCGCGACCGCACGTCCGTCTCCCGGGTGGTTCGACTTCGTCATCTGAGGTGAGCGGCGGTGTTCAGCCGGCCCAGCCCGCAGTGTGCGAATACGGCTCATAGGAGTAAAGGGTATTGCGGTCCCATTTCTCGCCCGTGATGCGCTCGTATGCATGGTCCGGTGTGTAGAGCAGGCTCTCAGCCCAGATGTTGCCGGTGGCGTACGGGACAAGATCCGCAGGGTCTCGCATGACCCTTTCGAACGCGGTGCGGCCCGCGGCAACGACCCCGCAGCGTGTGTAGCGGTCTCCGGCTTCACGCCGGCAGAGCTCGAATATGTCAGTGAGAACTGACATCGGTGCAGCAGGGCCCGTCACATCGGGAGGGAGAACAGACGCACTGGCTCTGAAGGCCAGTACGCATTGTCGCGCAGCGGCGTCACCATGGTCCGCAGTGGCATGGTCACCAAGCGGGTTTCTGGTTGTTCGACGAGGACGTCCTTGTCGAGCGGGTGCCATCCGAGGCGCTGGTAGAGCGGCACGAGGGGAGGTCGGCAGAACAGGAGCGCGTGCTGAGGACCCATCGTGCGAGCGTGGTCGAGTGCTGCTGTGACCACGAGCCGAGCCAGCCCCTGGCCTTGCATGTCGGGTGCGACGGCCACTCCACCGACGCCCACCACCTCTGTCCGGGTGTCGCCGATTGCAACGGGCAGCCGTAGCAGGCCGGCGTGTGCCACAAGCCGGTCGCCGTGGCTGATACCGAAGTGTTCTGCTTTGGGTAGCCAGGTCAGACCGGTCGCGGCAACACCGAAGGGATCATCGCCGTCACCGAGGATCTCGTCCTGCTCCGTCTTCGTGTACCGAGGGAGCCGCACTACAGTCGGTGCTGCAAAGGATTGGTTCTCGGGCATCCCCACATGATGATCTCTCCTCCGAGGACTGGCCAAGTGATTGCTCAGCCGATCATCAAAAAGGGCCTCGCACTCCAGCCGTGGACCGTGATCTTGTTGCTGGAGTGGTGCGGAGAGGGGGCTGTCGTCGGTCATCGACGAGATCGAGCTGGGCAGCAGAGGCGTCCGCTACTCGTCTCGTCCTCCAAGACGGCGGGCATCTTTGATTTCGTGGAGTCTGGCAGCCGTCATCGGGGTCCACTCCCTCCTCTGTCCAGCGGCATGGAGGGCTTCTCCAACCTCGCTGAGCTTCGCGGAGGACAACCCGCCCGCCCGCTCGATCAGGTCGTCCCGGGCCACGGTGGTCAGCCATGTGCAAGGAGTAAAGCCGGGACGCGAGAACGCGAACCGCAGCACGCCTTCGAAGGGCAGTCCTTCCAGGGTGCCTACGGCCACTTCAACGCCGAGGTCGCTCATGTCGACGCCCGCTGGAGCGACGACCTGCATCGCCTGGAACCCGGATGCCCCCTCGTCCGACAGCAGCACGACCGGGCGTCGCTCGTCGAAGTCGACCCACCAGATTTCGCCGCGTTGCATATGTCCTCCTGGCACGAGCCGGCGGGCGAACGCTGCGTGTGCCCCGAGCGGGACACGGACGGGATGCGGCCCGTCCTCGCACGTTGTGACCGAGGGGCGGTGAAGATGGGCGGCCACCGGCGATCATCGGTGTGTGAAGACTGAAGATCATGCGGTGGCCGCAGGTCACAGCGTAGACCCTGCCTGCCGGCAGGAGGCGTTCGAGGTCCTGATGTCCCGGACAGCGGGCCGGTTCGCGAAGGTTGAACCCCGGCGTCGGGTACGGGACCTGGTGATGGGGCTGCTGTCGGACCTGCCGCCACCTTCTCGAATGCCACCCCGAATACCACCTCGAGCGTGGCGCCGGCATTGCCCGCTTCCGCGTCATCGCCCACACCGAACACGGCCGCAGAAGCGTCGGGCTCGCCCTCGTGCGGCTCGACGGCGACGTGGCTGACTTCTCGTGGAACGCCTGCCTGACCCCGCTCAGCCGCCGCACCCAGGTGCTTGCCGCACTGCGGCACGCAATCGCCGATCAGGCGGCAGGCTCACGGAACGCGGCGCTCAACTCCAGACAGCCGCTCGTCTGCTCCGTCACGGGCTCGCCGGTCCGGTCCGCTACCGAGCTGCACATCGACCATGCGACCCCGACGTTCCTCGCCTTGGCCGAGGAGTTCATCACTGGCAACGGTGGCGCGGACGCCTTCCGGATTCTGCCCGACTCGGGTGCTGGGGTCAGCTATGTCGAGCTGGAGGACAAGGTGCTTGAGGAGCGCCGTCAGGACCACCATCAGGAGCGTGCCGTGCTGCGGCCGGTGCTGAAGCGGGTCATGCGGCGGGCGGATGGGCCCGGCACCGCAGCTCCATGAACGGCTGTTTTCAGTGCCACAGGTACTCCCGGCCGGAACGGCCCGGGCCGTCCGTCGGCACTCTTTCACCAAAGGCTTCAGGGGCTGTTGGGCTACTAGTGCCCTATCAGGCAACGTTCGCCTCGCTGTTGGGGGGCGTCGTCGGTGGCTTCGGCTCACTGCTGTCCGCCAGAATCGGCGCATGCTGAGAGCCGGTTCCGTTGTGCTGGGTGTCTCGGATGTGCCGCGTGCGGCCGCGTTCTGGATGGAGGCCCTGGCATACGTCCCGCGCAAGGACAGGGAAGACGACTGGGTGGTGCTGGTGCGGGCGGAAGGGGCCGGAGTGCGGCTCGCACTCTACGACCGGGCACGCACCTCGTTCGCGTGGCTGACGACAGTCCGGCCCGCATAGTCCCGAAGCCACCGGGTGCGGCGGACACGCTGCTGGAGGCGGGCGAGGAACCCACCGACCTCTCCCCCACGCCGCTCGCCGGGCTACACGGCGGGCCCGGCCTCCATCCTGATCAGGGCTGAGCGGCGGCGGCTCAGCGGTGAGGGATGCCGCCCAGCGCCGAGGGTGACTCCCTGGGGGGGCGCCCCCGGGGCCGGTGGGGCGCGAAAGAAGCGGAAGCTCATGTTCTATGACGTCGGTCACAGCGCCCCGCCAACAAACCGGGGCACTTAGTAGACGCGGCATGGCAGACATCTGAGGATTTATCCGTCTTGGCCCGGATGCGGACCCTGCCGCGTGCCCCGGGATTCCGCCCGGCTGGCCCGCACGCCCGTTGCCCCGTGCTGTAAGGCTTCTGACGCCGCGACAGCTTTCCCTTGTGTCGCCATGTGCGGACCGGAGACCCGTGCACTGCCCTGGCGAGGTCCCGGGACCTACGAGGCGACGTAGTGGCGGGACCCTTTGCGCTCCCTGTCGAGCCGTCCTAAGAATGACGACCCACAGGACGTCGCCGCAGTTCGGAACCGGTGTTCACGCGGAGTCGACAGCGCACCGTGCGCTCGGCGTCACCGAGTGAGTAGGAGCCCCCCACATGAAGTCGTCCCGAACGTCCGCGAGACTCCTCGCAGTCTCTCTCGGCCTGGGTCTGGCCTCCAGCGCGCTGGGCGCGGCGGTGCCGGCGAGCGCCCAGACGGCCGCCACCCCGTCCGCTGCCGCCGGTACCTCCGTGGCACGGTACGCCGGGTCGACCGAGGAGGCCGCGAACAACAAGGCGTTCTTCGAGGCCGTGCTCAAGTCCGTCGCCGAGAAGCGCGCCGCCCAGCCGAACGCGCAGGCGGTGACTGTGTACTACAACGCCTCCCAGGCACCGAGCTTCCGTTCGCAGATATCGAGCGCGGCCTCGATCTGGAACAGCTCCGAGTCCAACGTCAAGCTCCAGGAGGCGTCGAGCGGTGCCGACTTCTCCTACTACGAGGGCAACGACCCGCGCGGGTCCTACGCCTCCACCAACGGCCACGGAAGTGGCTACGTCTTCCTCGACTACACCCAGAGCCAGCAGTACGACTCGGTCCGCGTCGCCACCCACGAGACCGGGCACGTGCTGGGCCTGCCGGACGACTACGGCGGGCCGTGCAGTGAGCTGATGTCGGGCGGCAGCGCCGGCCCGTCCTGCACCAACCGCTACCCGAACGCCACCGAGCGTTCGCGTGTCGACCAGCTGTGGGCCACCGGACTCGCGCAGGCCCCGGGCACGGTGACCGGGCCCGCTGGCCACCTGAGCGCTGCGCCGCCGGTACGGACCGTGGCTCCGCGCCGCGGCCCGGGGCATCCGCTCCACAGCACGCCCTGGAGGTGAGAGCGTTCCCAAGCGGGAAGCGGCTCGCTGTCGAGGGTGGCTTCAGTCACATGCTCAAGACGGTCGTCTGAGCACTCCTACAGGCCGGCCGACAGACGCTGGTGCTTTGTATGGCTGTCCCGGGAGGGCGGAGCCGGGAGGCGAAGCCGCTCGCACAGCGCAGGCAAGTCCTGGTGACGGTGCCTCTCGTACAGGTCGACGACAACTCCGTCGATCAGACTTCGCAACCGTGGCAGGTCCATCAGCTCAGTCATCACACGATGATGGGGCCAGACGAGGACTGTATTCCAGGGCGCTCGTTGGTTGATGCGGCGCTAGGTGGTCCTTGGCTGGTTGAGCCGGTCCCAGTGGTTGTTCCGTGGACGCGGCACGGGAATGCCGGGCGCCTGGTCCTTGCCCGGTTTGCCTTGGGGGTGTTCGTTGATCCAGGAGAGTCCACCGATGTCGAGTTGGTGGCGGGCTCGCGTGACAGCGACGTAGGCGAGACGGGCTTCGCTGCGGGAGATTCGTCCGGGGCGTCCTAGTTCACCTTCTGCGGGCTGAGTGAAGTCTTCCCCGATACGGACGGCGGGCCATGCGCGGCCTTTGGCCTTGTGGACGGTGGAGACGGTGATGTCGGCGCTGGTTTCGGGACCTGGTCGGTCCACGGCCTTAAGGACGTCCTCAGCTCCCATCTCGTCGACGAGTTCTACCCAGGGGAGCAGGTCTGCCCCTGCGGGGTCGTTCTCGGCGTAGTCCCGTACCTCGCCCCAGGGTCCGGAAGAGATAGAGCTCGGGATGCCGGGTTCCCCGGCCGCTCTTGAGGTCTCGGGCAGCGGTGGCCAGACTCCGCAGAGCGCCGCCCCCACCGGCCATGGCGACGTGCCGACCGCCCTCCATCTGGTGGAGAACTTCGGCCATGACCCCGCCGTTGGTGCGGCACAGGACCGCGTCGGAGTGTTCCACGTCTCCAGCCGGGTCGTGGTCGCCGGGTGGCCGCAAAGACGCAACGGTGAGCGTGTGAGAGAGCCAGCGGTTGGCTTCGGTGGCGAGGGGCCGGGCCGAAGCGGAAGGACTGGGTGAGCGTGAGGTGGGCGCCGTCGCAGTCGCTCATGGTGTCCCGGGCTCCGCGCCAGCCGTAGATCTGCTGAGCGCTGCCTCCTACCAGGACCAATTGAGCGTGGTCGCGTTGGAGGTTGAGAACGTACTCGACGGCGGGACTGGTGTCCTGGGCTTCGTCGAGCAGGATGTAGCCGGTGTCGATGCGTGGGTCGGTGAGCTGCCAGACCTTCAGGTAGTGGTCGTGCTCGACCTTGAGTTTGTCTCCGGCCGGGTCTTGAACGTCTTTCCACACGCGCAGCGCGTAGGGAAGGACGGTGGTGGCCAGTACCTGATGGACAGCGGATCAGGGAAGTTGGCCCGCAGAGCCTGGCAGATCTGCTCGGGGCTCCACCGTAGGTCCAGGCGGTCCTGGATGAACTTCCGCAAGGCGGGGTTCTGTCCGATCTTCCCGGGCTTGGGCCGGGGCCGGCGGGCATCCGCGCGGTCCCGGGCGGCATAGGGACGGTACTGGCCGTTGACCGGGTGCCGGTTGCGGCGGATCTCGCGGCTGACCGTGGACGGGCTGCGGCCCAGCTCTGCCGCGATGGCCCGAATCGTGGCCTTCTCCCGGAGCCGGTCGGCTATGTGGATGCGGTCGGCCTCACACAGATACCGGGACGGACCCGAAGGCGGTACCACCGCAGTGACCGGAGGTACGGCCTTCCGCCCGCCAGAGGCATGACGGCCGTTTCGCCGGCGCTTCCCTGTACGCAGGTTGATGCCAACGATCCGGCTGGCCTCCGAGAAGCTCGTTCCTTGATCCACAAGCCGAAGTATTCCTCCCGCTTGTGGATCAAGGGAGCATGCCTCCGATACTTCCGTTCCCTGCGGCTCTCGATGTCCATCGCACCCCTTGAACTGGGGTGTTGCGACGACCGCCAGAACCCAAGGAGTTCAGCAGGGCCCCACGGTGTAGAGAGCTGCGGAAGGCCGGGATCTGCCCTCGATGAGCGGCATGTCGGCCGACATCAGCTACCGTCCGCTGCCGGTCTGACGGCCCGGCCTCACTTCAGATGCCGGGTGAAGAACCGGGCTGCGGCGTCCCCCGCGAACTGCGGGACGCCGGTGTGGCCGCCCATATTGGCGTGAAGGGACTTCTCGTTGGAGCCGAAGGCGTCGAACAGGTCCAGGGCCGCCTGCCGGTCGTTCCCTTCGTCGTCCCACTGCAGCAGGACGTGCAGTGGAATGGTGACCTGGCGGGCCTCCTCGAACATGGCGCGAGGCACGAAACTCCCGGCGAAGAAACCGGCGGCCACGATACGCGGCTCGACCACCGCCAGCCGGGTCCCGATGGAGATCACTCCGCCCGAGTACCCGACCGGGCCGCCGATCTCGGGCAGCGACAGGAGGGCGTCCAGGGCGGCCTGCCATTCCGGGACCGCCTTGTCGACCAGCGGGAGGATGAGGGCGTCGACGATCTCGTCGCTGACCGGCTCGCCGGCCTCCATCGCCCGGCGCAGGTCGGCGCGGGCCTGCTCGGCGGCGGGCCAACGGGGCCGGTCGCCGCTTCCGGGGAGCTCGATGGTGGCCGTGGCGAAGCCCTCCGCCGCGGAGTGCCGGGCCCGGGCCACCAGTCGGGGGTACATCTTGTGCAGTCCGCCGGGGTGGCCGAGCAGGATCAGCGGCGCCGGTGCGGATGCCGATGCCGATGCGGGCGTCCACAGGATGCCGGGGATCTCGCCGAGGGTGAATTCGCGTTCGAAGACGCCGTCGTCGAGGCGCTGTTCAGAAGTGAATTGCATGGTCGTGCCTTTCGGGAGGGCTCAGAGACGGCGCTCCCGGACGACGACCTATCGCCCGACCGTGACCCCAGAGGAGAGCACCCATGTGAATACGTTCACGGGTACCACCTCCTCGATCTCTCGCACGGCTTCCGGAAACGTAGCAGTGATCGCCCTCGTCCCCAAACGGGTTTTTGCGGAGTCTCCGTGACCGAGTGCCACGAAGACTCTACGCAGAGCTACTTGGGGTGTCGTCGCGACTTCCCGAGTGGCGGCTCTGCGACAGAGGGGTGCAGTGGCGCTGTCGTTTCTCATGAACATCGAACACGACGCACCGCCGACGCCTCCCAAACTCGTCTACAAGTGCTGTCGCTTCTCGGTGAACGAAGCCACTCGACGAACCAAGTCCACGCGTCTCACCCAATCCAGTCCACGCAGGTCGGCGGCGTGCGGACGCCGCCCAGCACGTCATCGAGAAGGCCCGCGACACCTACACGACGCTCAAGGCCAACATCAAGGCCGGGAACCTGGGGAAGCCGGGATCGAAGCGTCGCGTCAGGGCCGGGACGAAGCCCATCACCTTCCGGCGCAAGGCCGCGAGCGGCAACTCGACCTGCGCAAGAAAATCCAGGCCAAGGGCACCAAGTCCGCGAAGCGGCTCCTCAAGAAGCGCAACCGGCGCGAGCAGCGCCACACCGCCAGCACCAACCACATCATCGCCAAGACGATCGTGACCGAGGCCGAACGCACCTCGGCCGGGATCTCCCTGGAAGAACTCCATGGAATCCGGCAGAGGGTACGGCTCCGCAAGCCCCGACGGGTCGCACTCCACTCCTGGGCCTTCGCCCAACTCACAGACTTCATCGTCTGCAAGGCCCGCAGGGCTGGCGACGACCACGGCCGCCGCCCGTGGTCTTCGTCGATCTCGCCTACACCTCGCAGCAGTGCTTCGAGTGCGGCCACATCGACAAGAAGAACCGGGCGAGCCAGGCCCCCTTCACCTGCCGGAACTGCGGGGCGTGAGTCACGCGTCCCTGCCACCCCATAAGGGTGTCTGGACGGAGGAGCCCACCCAGCAGCCAGTTGGGCGCCACCTCCAAACCCGGTCCTCTAGGGCCGGGTCAAGTTGACCGTGCGTCACTCATAGGCTTGTCGTCCATGACTGTCGATCACGTGACCCTGCGTCCGGTGGCCGAGGACGACCTGCCCGTCATGGAGCGGTTCCTGACGGAACCCGAGACCGCCACACCCTTCCAGTGGTTCGGCTGGCGGGACCCGGACCGCTGGCGGCGCAAGTGGGCGGAGAACCGCATGCTCGGCGACGACGCGGGCCATCTGATGGTCGTCCGCGGCGAGGAACGGTTGGGCTTCGTCGGGTGGCGGAAGATCCGGCCCACCCCGAGCACGTACTACTGGAACATGGGCATCGGCCTGCTGCCGGAGGCGCGCGGCAAGGGCTGGGGCACGGAAGCCCAGCGGCAGTTGGTCCGTTATCTGTTCGCGCACACGACCGTGATGCGGATCGAGGCGGACACCGAGGCGGAGAACATCGCCGAGCAACGCGCCCTGGAGAAGGTCGGGTTCACCCGCGAGGGCGTGCTGCGCAGTGTGGGGTTCCGGGACGGACGGTGGCGCGACGGCGTGCGCTACAGCATCCTGCGCGACGATCTTCCCGATATGCGCTGACCCCGCCCGGGGACTGCTCGCGGAAGCCACCCGAACGGGGCCCCACCGGTCGTGGCACGGTGGGGCCTTGCGCGTCAGCGGACCCCCGTGGGCCGGAACCGCCGGTACAGCATGGCCCCGCCCAGCAGCAGGGCGGCGCTCGCGGCGACCGCCGGCATCGTCTGGTCGGCGCCCGTGTGGGCGAGGGAGGCCATGGGCCGCGGCGGGGCCTGGTACGGCGTCCTCTGCGGCACGTACGCCCTGGGCGGCGTGTGCGGCTTCGGAGCGGGCTTCACCGGCTGGGGGTGGTCGCCGGAGGTGTTCGTGGACGTGTTCCCCACGGACGCGTTGCCGAGGCCGACCACGGTCGCGGAGTTGCCGCTGACGTTCACCGGGAGGTGTACCGGGAGCTGCAGGCCGTTGCCCGAGAGCACGCCCGGAGAATCCTTTCCGCTCCCGACCGCGACAGCACCGCCGCGCGTGACGGCACCCCCATGGGCCACGCCACCAGCGCTTTCGCCACCCCTGCCGTGGCTCCTCCCGCCGACGCCGGGGCCCCGGCCCTCGCTCACGTTCGCGCAGCTGTTGCCCGCGGCGGGGTTCAGGAGCCCGGCCACGTTCACGGTGTTCCCGCACACGTTCACGGGGACGTGCACCGGGAGCTGGAGGGTGTTGCCGGAGATCAGCCCGGGCGAAGCCGCCGTGCCACCGTCCGCCGTGGCGTCGGCGTGGGCCGGCATCGTCACGGCCAGCGCTCCCGAAGCGGCGGCCGCGGCGATCAAACCATTTCGGGTAACCCGTTTCATAGGTTCCCTGCCTTCCAGACATGGACGCGGGCACTCGCCCGCACCGCGTAAAACGCGGGAGAACCATCCGACGTTATGGCTGATCGTGTTTTCACCCTATCGAGGGTCACGTGTATCGAACGCCCGCCCAGAGGCGCGCACCCGGACACCCGCTTATCGTGATCGAGGAGCTATCCCCTGGCGCCCGGTACGACGCCGGGCGTCCCTGGAGGCATCCATGCTGTCCGCGCACCAACGCTGGGCGTACGCCGGAGCCGGCGTCGTGACACTGGCCATGCTGGCGGCGGGTCTGCCCTCGGCGGTGGCGACGGCCGCCGAGGGCCCCGACCTGTCCCGCTTCTACCACCAGCAGATCAAGTGGGGCGCCTGCAAGGGCGACGCGATGCCCGCGGATCTGCGGTGCGGGCAGGTGACCGTCCCGCTGGACTACGCGCACCCGGAGGCCGGGACGCTCGACCTCGCGCTGGCCCGCTATCGCGCCACCGGCTCGTCGAGGGGATCCGTACTGCTGAACTTCGGCGGCCCCGGCGTCCCCGGAATCCCGCAGCTCGCCGCCGACGGCGGCAAGGACTTCATGCCGCTCACCAACGGTTACGACGTGGTGACCTTCGACCCCCGCGGTGTCGGCCAGTCCTCTCCCGTCAGCTGCGGCGGCGGTGCCGCCCAGACTTCCGACACGGCGGGCTCCGCCCCCAACGACAGCAGCCCGGAGGCACTCCTCAAACAGGTACGGAAGGACGCCGACGAGTGCGCCAAGCACTCCACCCCCGTACTGGCTCACATCGGCACGGTCAACGCCTCCCGGGACCTGGACGTGATGCGCCAGGCCCTCGGCGACAAGAAACTCAACTACCTGGGATTCTCGTACGGAACGCGCCTGGGCGCGGTGTACGCGAGCCAGTTCCCCGACAAGACGGGCCGCATGGTGCTCGACGGCGTGGACACGCTCACCGAGCCGCTGTCCGAGTCGGGCCTGGTGAGCGCCGAGGGGCAGCAGACCGCTCTGGAGGACTTCCTCACCTGGTGCACCCAGGACACGTCGTGCCCGTTCGGGCAGGATCCGCGCGATGCCCGTCAGCGGGTCGTCCGGCTCGTCGACTCGCTGGACAAGAATCCGGTGCCGACGAGCTTCGGGCAGCAGTTCTCCGGCCAGGACCTGGTGGCGACCATGGGTCTTGAACTCTTCGACCGCAAGGGGTGGCCGCAGCTCGAACGGTCCCTCGCCTCACTCGTCCAGGACGGCGACCCGAGCGGACTGTTGCAGGCGGCCGGGGGCGCCACCCTGCCCCACGTCACGTACAGCGGGCTGGTCGACCCCGCGAAGGTGCCCCCGGACAACCTGGAGACCGCGCTGCTGGCGATCAACTGCGCGGACGACCCCGATCGGCCCAGCGCCGCGCAGCTCACCAAGGAGATCGACGAACTGAGGGCCGCCTACCTGGAGGCGTCGCCGATCTTCGGCCCTCTCCGTCTCAACGAGCTGCTGATGTGCTACGGCCGACCCAAGGGCAGCGACTACATCCGCGAGAAGGTACGTGATGTCCAGACGCCGAAGATGCTCCTCGTCGGCACCCGCGGGGACCCGGCGACCCCCTACCGCTGGACCGAGGAGACCGCCGCACGGCTCGGCCCCTCGGCCGTCGTGCTCGACAACAAGGGCGAGGGCCACACCGGTTACGCGACTTCCAAGTGCGTGCGCCAGAAGGTCACCGACTTCCTGCTGTACGGCTCGCTGCCGGACAACGGCAGCTCCTGCGGCCCGGAGGATGCGACGACCCCTTGAGCGGACCTCGCGACGGCGTGTCACAGAACGGACGCGGACGGGTTGCACCGACAAGTCGGATACAACCCGAAGCGCACCTCGGCCGTCACACTGAGCAGCCGTCGCTCACCGTTCATGACACTGTTCGTGACCGAAACTGGGGGAACCCACCGATGCGCATCCGACCCGTTCTCGCCCTCCCGGCCGTCGCCGCGGCGCTGCTCCTGGCCGTGCCCCAGAGCGGCTCGGCCGCCGCGCGGCCCGCCAAGTGCACCGAGAAGGCCGTCACCGTCCACGCCCACCGCTCCGCCGACCCCACCCTGCTGCACCTCGGCGTCACCAACCGCTCCACCCGGGCGTGCACCGTCGATCGCATCCCGACCGTCGTCTTCGGTGACCTCGACGGCGCCGCCCTGCCGGTTCCCGCCGGGCAGAACGGGCCGTACCTGCTCGAGGCGGGCCGGACGGCGTACGCGGCCCTGCGGACCATCGCCGACCCGGCGGATCCGGAGGCCCGCCGGGCGGACTCGATCGGCGTCTCGCCGGACCCTTCGCGCTTCGGACGTACGTTCACCGCGCGTGAGCTGGGCGTCGGTCGTGTCGTCCTGGTGTGGGAGCCGGTGACCTCGTGGTGGAAGTCCTCGCAGGCGGCCGCCGACCGGGCGCTCAGGTAAGGAGCACGTCCGGGGCGTACAGGTCCAGCCACAGCGCCAGGTCCAGGGTGCGTTCCAGGCCTCGCCGCGACGCCTGGGTGATCTGCGGGCTGTCGCGGTGGGCGGCCCGATGGACCCGCTCCCGGTCGACGAGGTCGAAGACCGGGTGCGCGGGCCGGGCCAGGAGGTCCTTGGCGTGTTCCTGGAGCGCGATCGCGTATTTGGGGTCCTGGGTGGACGGATAGGGGCTCTTGACCCTGTCGTACACGGACTTGGGGATCAGGTCGGCGGTCGCCTCTCGCAGCAGGCTCTTCTCCCGGCCGTCGAAGGACTTCAGGGACCAGGGCGTGTTGTAGACGTACTCGACGAGCCGGTGGTCGCAGTACGGCACCCGCACCTCCAGGCCGACGGCCATGCTCGCGCGGTCCTTGCGGTCGAGCAGGACGCGGACGAAGCGGGTCAGGTGGAGGTGGCAGATCCGCCGCATCCGGTACTCGAAGTCGCTCTCGCCGTCCAGCCGCCGGATGCCCGCGACGGCCGTACGGTAGGCGTCGGCGACGTACGACTCCAGGTCCAGCGCCTCGGTGAGGTCCGGGCGCAGTACGTCGGCGTCGTCGCCGAAGTCCCGGCTGAACCGGACGAGCCAGGGGAAGGTCTCGGCGCTGCGGGCCTCCTCGTCGAAGAACTGCAGGTAGCCGCCGAAGACCTCGTCCGCCGACTCCCCGGAGAGCGCGACCGTGGAGTGCTCGCGGATGGCCTGGAAGAGCAGGTACAGGGAGGCGTCCATGTCGCCGAAGCCCATGGGGAGGTCGCGGGCCCTGATCACCTTCGCGCGGACGTCGAGGTCGGCCAGGGCGTGCGCGTCGAGGACGATGTCCTGGTGGTCGGTGGCCGAGGCGCGGGCCACGTCGTGCACGAAGGGGGTGTCGGGGGTGCCCCGCAGCTCGTCGGCGACGAAGTGGTCGGCCTGGCCGACGAAGTCGACGGCGAAGCTGCGGACCTTCTCGCCGTACTCGCCGAGCTGCCGGGCGGCCAGCGCGGTCATGGCGGAGGAGTCGAGGCCGCCGGAGAGCAGGGTGCAGCGCGGCACGTCGGCGACGAGCTGGCGGCGCACGATGTCCTCGAGGAGCGAGCGGACGGTGGCGATGGAGGTGTCACGGTCGTCGGTGTGCGGCCGTGTCTCCAGTTGCCAGTAGACGCGGCGGCGCAGCCCGGCGCGCTCGACGGTGACGACGGTGCCGGGCTCCACTTCGCGCATGCCGTCCCAGATCGCGTGTCCGGGCGTCTTGACGAAGGTGAACAGCTCGCGCAGTCCGTCGAGGCGGACCCGGGCCGGGGCCAGCGGGTTGGCGAGGATCGCCTTGGGTTCGGAACCGAAGAGGACGCCGTCGGGGGTCGGGTAGTAGTAGAAGGGCTTGATGCCCATGCGGTCGCGGATCATCACGAGCTTGTCGTGGCGGGCGTCCCAGACGGCGAAGGCGTACATCCCGTTGAGCCGCTCGGCGAGCGCCTCGCCCCATTCGAGGTAGCCGCGCAGGACCACCTCGGTGTCGGAGTCGGTCGAGAAACGGTGCCCGCGGTCGGTCAGCTCGCGGCGCAGCTCGGTGAAGTTGTAGGTCTCCCCCGAATAGACGAGCGCGACCGTGCCGTCCGGGGTCTCGGCGGTCATGGGCTGGCGTCCGCCGGGCAGGTCGATGATCGCGAGCCGGCGGTGCCCGAGGGCCGCGGGCCCCTCGGTCCAGGTGCCGCGGTCGTCGGGGCCCCGGCAGGACATCGTCTCCGTCATTGCATCCAATATCTCTGCCTCGGCGCGCAGGTCGCGGTCGAAGGAGACCCAGCCGGTGATGCCGCACATGCGTTACCTCCCGCGTCCGGTTTCACCGGGAACACCGCGCCTGCCTGCGGTTTCATGGGCGGGCCGACGCTTCCGCAAAACCAGTTGTATTGAGCAGGTATATGACGAGGTTGTGTCATGTGCGCGAGTGGCGTCAACACGTACGTAACCTGACCGGCCCAGTCACCCCGACGGTTTCGGCCGCGCTTTGCACCCCGCGGACGGGCGGATCGGGCCGCTGCCGGGCGTCTGCGAACGGGAATCGGCCACGGGCAAAGTCTTCCTCAACATCTGCCGGGGCGCCCGGGGGGGGATCTTCGGGGAACCCGAGCGCCATGCCCGCTTTCGCCCCTTTCCGTCTCATGGGTTTGACTCGTGGTGTGCGCCGGATGCTCTTGCCGCTGTTCGTCGCCCTGGGTGCGGCCGGGGCACTGGTCCTGGCATGGGCCGTCTCGCCCTGGTGGTGGTGGGCGGCCGCCGTACTGCTCGCCCTGACCGCGCTCGCCGTCCGGGACCTGACCCAGCGCCGCCACGCGGTCCTGCGGAACTACCCCCTGCTCGGTCATCTCCGCCTCCTCCCGCGGCCCGACGACCGTGATGTACGCGGCATCGTGTACGAGCGCGCCGAGGGCGTCGAGGCCGAGGAGCCCTTCGGCACCGGGCTGGACGTGTACGGGGACGGGTACGAGTACCTGGAATCGTCGATACGCCCGGTCGAGGTGCCGGACGAGCCGCCCGTGGTGCGCGTCGGCGGCCCGGACTGCACCCAGCCGTACGACATGGCCCTGCTGAACGTCTCCGCGATGAGCTTCGGGTCGCTGTCCTCGCACGCGATCCTGGCACTCAGCAGGGGCGCGGCGCTCGGCGGTTTCGCGCACGACACCGGCGAGGGCGGTCTTTCGGACCACCACCTGCGGGGCGGCGGCGACCTGATCTGGGAGATCGGCAGCGGGTACTTCGGCTGCCGCACCCCGGAAGGGGGCTTCGAGGCACGGGAGTTCGCGGACAAGGCCGCGCTGCCGGAGGTCAAGTGCGTGTCGCTGAAGCTCTCCCAGGGGGCGCAGCCGGGCATCGGCGGGGTGCTGCCCGGCGCCAAGGTGAGCGCCGAGATCGCCCGGGCGCGCGGCGTCCCGGAGGGCGAGACGGTGGTCTCACCGCCGTACCACCAGGTGTTCTCGACCCCGCGCGAGCTGGTGTGCTTCCTCGCCCGGATGCGGGAGCTGGCGGGCGGCAAGCCGACCGGCTTCAAGCTCTGCGTCGGCTCGCGCCGCCAGTTCCTCGCCGTCTGCAAGGCGATGCTCGCCGAGGGGGTCTCGCCCGACTTCATCGTGGTCGACGGCGCCGAGGGCGGTACGGGGGCCGCGCCGCCGGAGTTCGCCGCCTGCCTCGGTACGCCCCTGACCGAAGGGCTGATCACGGTGCACAACGCGCTGGTCGGCACCGGGCTGCGCGACCGTGTGCGGATCGGCGCGAGCGGCAAGGTCGCCACCGGCTCGGACATCGTGAAACGGCTGGCGCAGGGCGCCGACTACACGAACGCGGCCCGCGCGATGATGTTCGCGCTCGGCTGCCTCCAGGCCCGGCGCTGCCACACCAACACCTGTCCGGTCGGGGTCGCGACCCAGGACCCGCGCCGGGTACGCGCCCTGGACGTGGCCGACAGGTCGGCGCGCGTGCACCGCTACCAGCGGGCCACGGTCCGCAGCGCGAGCCGGATCATGGCCGCCATGGGGGTACGGGATCCGGCCGAGCTCGGACCGCGTCAGCTGCTCCGGCGTACGGACCCGGCGACCGTTCGGTCGTACGCAGAGCTCTACGAGTGGCTGGAGCCCGGGGTGCTGCTCGCGGAGCCGCCCGCGTCCTGGGAGGCCGACTGGAAGGCGGCGGATCCGGACGCGTTCTGAAGGGCCGGAGCTCCACCGGGCCGGTGGTTCAGAATTCCACCGGGTCCCTGATGATGGGGCAGGTCATGCAGTGGCCGCCGCCCCGTCCACGCCCGAGCTCGGCGCCGACGATGGTGATGACCTCGATCCCGGCCTTGCGCAGCAGGGTGTTGGTCTGGGTGTTGCGGTCGTAGGTGACCACCACGCCCGGTTCCAGCGCGACCGCGTTGTTGCCGCTGTCCCACTGCTGCCGCTCGGAGGCGTACACGTCCCCGCCCGTCTCCACGATCCGCAGTTCGGGCAGCCCGAGGGCCTTGGCGACGACCTCGGTGAAGGATCGTGCGCCCTCGTCGGTGAGTTCGATGCCGGGGGCCTTGTCGCTCGGGCGCAGGGAGAAGGTGCGGACGGCGTCCATGATGGTCGGGTAGAGAGTGACCAGGTCGCGGTCGGCGAAGGTGAAGACCGTGTCGAGGTGCATCGCGGAGCGCAGCTTCGGCAGTCCTGCGACGATCACGTGCTCGGCGGCGCCGTTCTCGAACAGGGCCGCCGCGACCTGGGTGATGGCCTGGCGTGAGGTGCGCTCGCTCATGCCCATGAGCACGACGCCGTTGCCGACCGGCATGATGTCCCCGCCCTCGAACGTGGCCTCCCGCCAGTCCCGTTCGGGGTCGCCCCACCACACGGTGGAGCCCGCGAAGTCGGGGTGGAAGGTGTAGATCGCCTTCATCAGGAGCGTCTCGTCGTGCCGGGCCGGCCAGTACAGCGGGTTGAGCGTGACGCCCTCGTACAGCCAGCAGGTCGTGTCGCGGGTGTAGAGGGTGTTGGGCAGCGGTGGCATCAGGTACTCGCGTACACCCGTGGACTCGCGGGCCAGTGCGAGGTAGGCGGAGCGGTGGTCCTCGGGCAGGTCTGCGGTGGCGAGACCGCCGATCAGGAACGTGGCGAGCCGGGCCGGTTCCAGCGTCTCCAGGAAGGCGCGGGTGTCGTCGACGAGCCCGATGCCGACCTCGTTCGGGGTGATCTTCCGGTCCAGGAGCCAGTCCCTGGCGACCGGGAGCGCCATGGTCCGTGTGAGCAGATCGTGCAGTTCGACGACGTCGACGCCGCGTTCGCGCAGCTTGTTGACGAAGTCGGCGTGGTCGCGCTGAGCGTTCTCGACCCACATGACGTCGTCGAAGAGCAGGTCGTCGGAGTTGGTGGGGGTGAGCCGGCGGTGCGCGAGACCGGGTGCGCAGACGAGTACCTTGCGCAGTCTGCCGACCTCGGAGTGGACGCCGTATGCCGGGCGGCCGGTGGTGTGTTGACTGGTCACGGTGTGCCTTTCTCCGGGGCGGGGACGGGCGGGTCACAGACTGATCCAGCCCAGCGCCAGGGCGACGAGCCCCAGGACCGCGCCGGCGATCGAGACGAGGAGGATGACGAGTTCCCGGGGTGAGAAGAGCCGTCTGCCCTGCTCGCGCCGGGCCATCACGAACAGCACCGTGGCGGGCGCGTAGACGATGAAGGAGACGAGGAGGTACTTCGGCCCGGCCGCGTAGAGCAGGAACGCGGTGTAGAGGGTGGCGAGGGCGGGGACGGCCAGGTCACCGCCGGGCCTTCCCCGTGCGGTCTTCAGGGCGAAGGCCGCCGCCAGCAGGAACGGGATCAGGGTCAGCGCGCTGGTCAGGTCGAGGGCGAAGCTGAACGCGTCGTCCGAGAAGAGCGTGACGACCAGCACGACCTGGGTGAGCAGTGTCGTCATCAGCAGCGCGGGCACGGGCACGTCGGCGGCGGTGGAGCGGCCGAGGAAGCGGGGCATGTCCTCGTCCTCGGCCGCGACGAAGAGCACCTCGGCCGCCATCAACGTCCAGGCGAGATAGGCGCCGAGCACCGAGACGATCAGGCCGACGCTCACGAAGACCTTGCCCCAGGTGCCGACCGCGCTCTCCAGGACCCCGGCCATGGAGGGCTGTCGCAGCTCGGCGATCTGGCTCATCGGCAGCAGTCCGTACGACACGATGGTGACGGAGGCGAAGATGGCGAAGACGCTCAGGAAGCCGAGGACGGTCGCCCGGCCGACGTCCTCGCGGCGCCGGGCGTGCCGCGAGTACACACTCGCGCCCTCCACGCCGAGGAACACGAAGACGGTGGCCAGCATGGTGCCCTTGACCTGGTTGAACAGCGAACCGGCATAGTCGGCGCCGGCGAAGTTCTCGGCGAAGACATGGGGTTTGAGGTAGAAGAGCGCCAGGACGACGAAGACGAGGATCGGCACCACCTTGGCGACGGTGACGATCCGGTTGATGGCCGCGGCCTCCTTCACCCCTCTGCGGATGAGGAAGAAGAAGCACCACAGGCCCACCGAGGACAGGGCGACGGCGAGCACGGTGTCACCGTCGCCGAGCGCAGGGGCGACGGCCCCGATCGTCGACATGATGAGCACCCAGTACGTCACGTTGCCGACGCAGGCGCTGGCCCAGTAGCCGAACGCCGAGAAGAAGCCCAGGTACTCGCCGAAACCGGCCTTGGCGTACGCGTACACGCCCGCGTCGAGGTCGGGCCTGCGGATCGCGAGCCGCTGGAAGACGAAGGCGAGCATCAGCATTCCGGTGCCCGCGACGGCCCAGGCGATCAGGGCGCCCGCCACGCCCGTCTCCTGGGCGAAGAGGCGGGGCAGGGAGAAGACCCCGGCGCCGACCATGGAGCCGACGACCATCGTGGTGAGGGTCGGCAGCGTCAGTTTGGCGGCCGGGGGCGCATGGGTTTCGGTGTCGGCCTGCGTCATGGGCGTCCTGCGAGGGCGGGCGTCGTCGTGCGACGACGACGCGGGGGAACGTCATCTGGCGACCCGAGCGACACTAACAATCAAATGCCCCAAATGCCCGATAACTGAATCGGCTCTATCGTGCTGTTATGGAGCACGCACTCAGCCCAGCGACCCTCACCATGCTGCGCAGGCCGCGGCCTTATCCCGCGGTGTCGGTGCTGACGCCCACGCACCGCCGCGAACCCGACAACGCCCAGGATCCGGTCCGGCTGCGCAATGTCGTGGCCGAGGCCAAGAAACAGATCGAGTCCGATCCGGCGGTCACCCGCGAACGGCGCACCGACCTCGTCCAGCAGCTCGACCAGGCCCTCGCTGAGGTCGACCTGGCGCACGCGGAGGAGGGCCTCGCGATCTTCGCGGCGCCCGGCGAGCACCAGGTGTGGTCGCTGGCCCGCACGGTGCCCGAGCGCGTGGTGCTCTCGGACACCTTCCTGACCCGCAACCTCGTCGCCGCGCAGGTCTCGGAGCGGCCGTTCTGGGTGCTCGCGGTGTCTGCCGACCGGGTGACGCTGTGGAACGGCGGCGCCGAGCGGGTCACCGAGGAGCGTATCGGCGGTTTCCCGCGGACCCGCAGCCTCGAGGACCCGAACGCCGAGCGCAAGGAGCGCATCGGAGACCTGCCCAGCACCTTCCGCGACGAGCGGACCAAGCACTTCGTGCGGGACGCCGACACCGCGATGAGCGCCGTACTGCGCGAGGATCCGCGTCCGCTGTACGTCACCGGCGAGACCGCCGCGCTCTCCCTCCTCGACGAGGTCGGCACGGTCACCAAGGACGCCATGCACATCCCGCACGGCGGACTCGCGCACGGGACCCCCGAAGCCGTGTGGCAGGCGGTCCGTCCGCTGATCAGCGCGGAGGAGCGCAGGGACACCGACGCGGTGGCCCGGGAGCTCGAGTCGGCCCGTGGCCGCAAGGAGTTCGCGGCCGGAGTCGACGAGGTGTGGCAGAACGCCTCCCAGGCCCGGATCCGGCTGCTGGCCGTCGAGGAGAACTACCGCGTGACCGTACGCGACGACGGCGGCGACCATCTGGTCCCGGCCGACAGCGGTGATCTGGACGCCCGCGAGGACATCGTCGACGAGATCGTCGAACAGTGTCTGGATACCGGAGCGGAGGTCCGTTTCGTCCCCGACGGCAGTCTCGGTGACGCGAAAGGCATCGCCGGGGTGCTGCGCTACTGATCATTCCGGCAGACAATCGCCTCCAGAGCTGTCTGCCGGAGAGGTGAGCGTGTGAGTGAGCTGTTGGGTGTCGCGGTCCTGGGTGCGGGCCACATGGGGGCCGACCATGTACGGCGGATCGATCGGGTGGTGAACGGCGCCCGGGTCGCGGCGGTGGCCGATCCCGACACCGGGCGCGCCAAGGACGCCGTCGCCGGCATCGACGGTGTCTCGGTGCACACCGAGGTGGCGGCGGCCCTCGACGCGCCCGGCGTACAGGCGGTGTTGATCGCCTCCCCCGGGCCCGCGCACGAGGAGGCGCTGCTCGCGGCCTTCGAGCGCGGTCTGCCGGTGCTTTGCGAGAAGCCGATGGTGCCGGAGTCGGCCGGGGCGCTGCGGGTGGTGGAGGCGGAGGCGCGGCTCGGCCGGAGACTGGTGCAGGTCGGGTTCATGCGCCGGTACGACGCCGAATACCAGCGCCTGAAGTCGCTGCTGGACAGTCGGCGGCTGGGCCGTCCGCTGATGCTGCACTGCACGCACCGCAATGTGTCCTCCCCGCCCGGCTTCACCTCGGCGATGCTGGTCAACAGCTCCGTCTCGCACGAGATCGACGCGGCGCGCTGGCTGCTCGACCAGGAGCTCACCGCCGTGACCGTGCTGCGCCCCCGGCCGTCCGCGGGTGCCCCCGAGGGCCTTCTCGACCCCCAGTTCGTGGTGTTCGAGACGGCCGACGGCGCTCTCGTCGACGTCGAGGTCTTCGTCAACTCCGGCTTCGGCTACCAGGTGCGCTGCGAGGCGGTCTGCGAGTCCGGGAGCGCGCGGATCGGGGACGAGCACACCATGGTGGTGACGACGGCGGGCGGTGCCCGCGAGGAGGTGGCGCAGGACTACCTCGTACGGTTCGCCGACGCCTACGACCGCGAGGTGCAGGCCTGGGTGGACGCCACCCGGGAGGGGAAGGTGACCGGGCCCAGCGCCTGGGACGGGTACGCGGCTTCGGCCGTCGCCGAGGCCGGAGTCCGGGCGCTGGAGAGCGGCGGCCGGGTGACCGTCGAGCTCGCCCCGCGCCCGGACCTGTACGCGTGATCAGCCGCTGACGCTCGCCGTGCCCGTCTCGATGTGCCCGGTGAACCGGCGCGACCAGCTCGCGTCGGAGTCGACGGTGATCGTGAAGTCGTACCAGCCGTTCTGGTACGCGACGGCGTTGAAGTAGTCCTCGGCCGAACCGCCCGCGGCGACGGTGTACGTCCACGGCCCGTCGCCGCGGTACTGGTTCGCGGTGATCGTGAACTTCACCGCGGCGGCCGAGGAGTTGGTCATCTTGAAGTAGAGGGCGGTCTTGCCGGTGCCGGGTTCGGTGGCGTAACGGGTGCTCACCTCGGCCGACTTGCCCGCCTGTGTCGCGTCGCCCTTGAAGCGGCGCAGGAAGCGGTTGGGGCCGGCCATGGTGAGGTCGTACTTGCCGTTGCCGTACCCCGAGCCGATGCTGAAGGAGTCGGAGGCGGTGGCGCCGGCGTCGACGGTGTACTGCCAGGGCGTGGTGTCGCGGTAGGCGTTCGGGTGGATCGAGAAGTGCGCGGCGCGGCTCGCCGGGGTGCCCTGGTTGGCCATGGTGAACCAGGCGAGGATCTTGCCGCCCGCCCCGAACTCCAGGTGGTCCAGGTAGCCGTTCGGCTGGTAGGGCAGGGCGCGGGCGGGCCGGGTGCCGGGCTCCTGGACGGGCAGGGCGTTGGTGGTGGGCACCGGGTTGGGCAGGGGGCCGCAGGTGGCGATCCCGATGACGCTCGTGGCGGGCAGCGCGACCGTCCCGTAGACCGGGCCGGTGAAGTCGAAGACTCCGGTGAGGTCACCGGTGACCTTGCGGCGCCAGGCGCTGATGTTGGGACAGGCGGCGGGCTTGCCGAGCGCCGTCGTCCATGTCTCCAGGAAGCGCAGGACCGAGGTGTGGTCGAAGACCTCCGAGGAGACCCAGCCGCCGCGTGTCCAGGGTGAGATGACGAGCATCGGGACACGGAAGCCGAGACCGTACGGGGCGCCGTTGAGGAACTCCCCCGCCGTGTTCGCGGGCGGGGCCGGGGGCGGCACGTGGTCGAAGAAGCCGTCGTTCTCGTCGTAGTTGAGGAACAGGACGGTGGAGTCGAAGACGTCCGGGTCGGCGGCGAGGGCCTTGTACACCAGGTCGACGAAGTGGGCGCCGTCGCCGGGCGGGGCGTAGGGGTGCTCGGAGAAGGCCTGGTTGGCGACCACCCAGGAGACCTGGGGCAGGGTGCCCGCGAGGACGTCGGCCCTGATGGCGGCGGCGATGTCGTCGGGGGTGGAGCCGGTGACCTTCGGCACGGAGGCCATGCCGCGGTCGTAGAGCGGGTCGCCCGCCTTGGCGGAAGCGAACTTCTTGAAGTAGGCGCAGCCGTTGTCGCCGTAGTTGTCCTTCGCGTTCTGGTAGACCTTCCAGGTCACTCCGGCCGCCTGGAGCGCCTCGGCGTAGTTCTGCCAGGTCAGTCCGGACTCGTCGCCGCCGTCGTAGCTGGACCCGTCGACCTTGCCGCTCCACAGGAAGGTGCGGTTGGGGCCGGTCGCGCTGAGTGCGGAGCAGAAGTAGGCGTCGCAGATCGTGTAGTTGTCGGCGAGCGCGTAGTGGAAGGGGATGTCGGAGCGGTCGAGGTAGCCGAGCGAGCGGACGTTGCCGACGCCGGCGATCCAGTTGTCGAGGCGGCCCTTGTTCCAGGCGGAGTGCTGCGAGGACCAGGAGTGCGGGAGCTCGCCGTTGCACTGGGCGAGGGTCTCGCCGTCCTTGCCGCCCGCGGCGGGCGTGGAGCTGAGCTTCCACGGGTACTGCCGTCCGCCGCCGTTCGACTGGTTGAAGACGGAGTAGCCGCCGGACAGGGTGATGCCGCTGCGGTCGTCGAAGCCGCGGACGCCCTTGAGGCGGCCGAAGTAGTGGTCGAAGCTGCGGTTCTCCTGCATGAGGACGACGACGTGCCGTACGTCCTGGATGGTGCCGGTCGTCGCGTCGGCGGCCGCCGCCGGACGCGAGCCGACGCCCAGCGCGGCGCTCGCCGCCACGGATGCGCCGAATCCCACGAAGCCCCTTCGGCCGATCGGTGTCATTCGCCCGCCCCTCGTCACCGGAGTGCCCCTGCGGCACACCGCGCGCCAGCGTGCACGCGGTGATCGCCGAGGGCCATACCGATGCGGTGAGAGACGGATGAACAGCGGCCGAACGCCGCCGCCGAACGCTATCGGCTCATGCGTTCGCCATAGGATCAAACGAAGGCATGCTCCTCTGTGCCGCATACGTCAGGGAGCGACCCCCGCGGACAGACGAAGAGGGCGATGACATGGCGGAGAGCCGGACGGGACCCGGACCGCGCGATCGGTTCCGCGCGCAGGTACGGGAGGAGGTCAAGGCCGCGGCACTGCGGCAACTGGCCGACGGCGGTCCGGAGGCACTGTCGCTCAACGCCATCGCCCCGCAGTTGGGCATGACCGGGCCCGCCCTCTACCGCTACTTCGCCAACCGGGACAGCCTGCTGACCGAACTGGTCATCGACGCCTACGGCGACCTGGCGTCCGCACTCGCCCGCGCGGCCGACGCCTCCGCGAGCGACGCGGCCGCACGCCTGGCCGCGGTCGCCCGGGCCTACCGCGAGTGGGCGCGCGGCGAGCCGCACCGCTACCGACTGCTGTTCCGGGCGCCCCTGCCGGGGTACGACGCCCAGTCCACGCGGCTGGTCGAGGCCTCCCAGCCGGCCATGAACGTCGTACTGAACGTGGCGAGCGCCCTGGCGGCGCCGGACACGACGGCTCCGGAGGGCTCGGAGGGCCAGTTCGGGGAGTGGATGAAGCTCCGCGGAGTCGAGGACGTCCGGGCGGCGGTCGCCGCGCGGACCACGATGCTCTGGGCCCATCTGCACGGTCTGGTGAGTCTGGAGATCGAGCAGAACTTCGCCTCGATGGGCGTCGATCCCACACCCCTCTACGAGGAGGAGGTACGGGATTTCGTCCGTTCACTGTGAACGTGGGGCACTTCGCTCCCGAGCATGGACACGGCGCGTACATATGACCGTCGAACAAAGAAATGAAAGAGGGTTCCGGCTACCCCTGGAACCCCTCAAGTAACGTACGCTTTCTACGACTTGGGCGCGCGACCCGCGTACCGAATCCATGCCGGTCGGACCGTCCGCCTGGACTGCGGCATATGCCAGAAGCACCACCGGATCGTGTGTTGCCAAATCCCTTACAGGGCGTCGCAGGCTGTGCAACAGTCGTAACGGTCCTTCCGCCCAGCCTTGGTCGTACCGTCCCCCATCGGAGTGCGTCATGCCGTCCCATCTCTCTGCGGACCGCCCCGCCGCCCAGCCGCCCCAGCGCGGCTCGGTCGACGCGCTCATTTCGCAGACGCGACGGCTGCGCGGCGAGGTGGACGCCGTACGGCGGGACGCGCCCTTCGACGGCACGGACCCGCAAGGACGCTGGCAGCGCGCACTGTGCGATCTGGCGATGCACCAACTCAACGACCTCGACGAGCACTTGGCACAGTTGCGGGACGGACCACCGCCCGCGCCCACGGGGCCGGCCGACTCGCCCCCCGCACCGGCCGTGCCGGCCGCGCCCCGGCGCGGCTCGCTGCTCAGCCGGGTGGGCAGTGCCGAGTGGAACCTGCTCACGGACGAGGCCAGTTGGTCCGGAGAGCTCTACGACATCCTGGGCCGCGACCTCGGCGCTCCCCCGCTCACCCTCGACGAACTGCCGTCGCTGATGCTCGACGAGGACCGGCCGATGCTGACGGCGATGGTCACCGACTGCCTCATCGACGCGAAGCCCATCGACGGCGAGTTCCGTATCGTGCGCCCCGACGGCGGGGTGCGGACCGTGCACATGATGGGCGAGCCCGTGCTCGACACCGACGGCAGCACCGCCGCGATGTGGGCCGTGCTGCGTGACGTCAGCGAACTGCGCCTCAGCCAGCGGACGGTGAGCGAGACCCGCGAGTCGCTTCAGCTGCACCGGCACCACGCGCAGAGCGAGCGCCGACTCGCGGTCCAGCTGCAGGAGGCCGTGCTGCCGCCTTGGCGCGGCTCCCTGCGGTTCCCGCAGCGGGGCCCCGAGGCCCTGGACCTCGCCGCCCGCCATCTGCCCTCCTCGAACAGCGCGCTGATCGGCGGCGACTGGTACGACGCGATGGAACTGCCCGACGGAGCGACGCTGTTGAGTGTCGGTGACCTCACCGGGCAGGGCGTCACCGTCGCCTCGGGCATGGCGATGCTCCTCGGCGCCCTGCGCGGCATGGCCGTCGCGGGCACCCAGCCCGGGCAACTCATGTCCTGGCTCAACCAGTTGCTCGACGCCTCGGTGCAGCCGTCCCTCGGCAGCGCGGTCTGCTGCCGCTACCGGCCCGAGACCCGCACCCTCACCTGGGCGCAGGCAGGACACCCCGCCCCGCTGCTGTTCCGCAACGGGACGGGGCGCATGCTGACAGCGCCGGACGGCGTGCTGCTCGGCGCGACCTCGGGGGCCGTCTACGGGCAGGCCGAAGAGACCCTCGAAGACGGCGACCTGCTGCTCCTGCACACCGACGGACTGGTCCCCGGGCACTATGGAGCGCAAGCCGTCCAGAGGCTGCTCGACCTGGCCCCGCGCTTCCACGGAGCCCGCACAGCCCAGGACTGCGTACGGACGGTTGTAGAGGAATTCGGCGAGAGTGAGCGCGAGGACGACGCCTGCGTGCTCATCGCCAGGATCGGCTCATAGACCTCACCGGGATCAGACCTCGCCGGGATCGGCTCGAAGACCCCGACCTGGAACCCTTTGACCTGGAACTCTTTCTGTTCACACAGGCAGGAGTGCTCACGCCTGTGTGGTGGTGCCCCCGCGCTTCGGCCTGAGCGAGCTCTTGGGGAGGGCGAGTTGGATCTCCTCACGCAGTTCGTGGATCTTCGGGTAGCCGGAGTACTCGGCGGTGAGCCGGTACATCTCGCGCAGTCGGTCCCAGGTGCGGTGGGAGGAGTTCGCCCCCATCGACACCAGGGCCAGCCGGGCATAGCGGTCCGCCTGCTCGGGGTCGTCCGCGATGAAGCACGCCGAGGCCAGCGACAGCCAGTCAAAGATCTGTGACCGCTGCCGCCCGTTCTCCCGCAGATGCAACGCTTCCTTGGCGTGGCGCTGCGCCGTGGTCGCCGCGGCCGGGTCGTGCTCCGCGAGCGTCCGGTAGGCCAGGGCCTGCATGCCGTGCATGTCCGCCTCGTCGAACATCTGCATCCAGCTCGGCGGTGGCACATCACCTTTGTCGGAGACGAAGAGGTCCTCCGCCTCCCCCAGGGTGCGCCGCATGGCCTGGCCCTTGCCCATCGACGCCTGAGCCCAGGCCTCGATCGTGTAGAGCATGGCCCGGGTGCGCGGCAACATCTCGGAACCCGAGCCCGACTTGGCGAGCTTCATCAGGTCCAGAGCGTCGTCGGGCCGGCCCAGGTGCACCATCTGACGGGCGGCGCGGGAGAGCGCCTCCCCGGCGCGTGGCCGGTCGCCGCCTTCTCTTGCCGCGTGCGCGGCGATGACGAAGTACTTCTGGGCCGTGGGCTCCAGGCCGACGTCGTGCGACATCCAGCCCGCGAGGACGGCGAGATTGGCGGCGACGCCCCACAGGCGCCGCTGCAGATGGTCAGGGTGTCGGTAGGAGAGCATGCCTCCCACTTCGTTGAGCTGGCCCACCACGGCCTTGCGTTGCAACCCGCCGCCGCGGGCCGCGTCCCAGGCCCGGAACACCTCGACCGAGCGCTCCAGTTCCTCGATCTCCTGCGACCCGATGGGGGCGGCCTCGTAACGGTCGAACCCAGCGGGGTCGGCGTGCAGGGGATTGTCGACTACAGGGGCGTCGGCCACGAGGGCCGGATCGGTGTGGAGCCAATCGTGCATGGCACTGCTGAGTGCGGATCCCGCGGCGAGCGCGGCGCCCGCGCCCACCAAGCCGCGTCGGTTGAGCATGAGGTCCATTCCCGTGAATTCGGTGAGGACCGCAGCGGTTCGCTCGGGCGCCCACGGCACACCGTCGGGATGTTCCACATTCCCGCCGCCCGGCCGTTTCCCCACACGCCCGTGCCGCACCAGACCGAGGTCCTCGATGGTCACGACACGGCCGAGACGCTCGGTGAAAAGAGCCGCCAACACTCGCGGAACCGGATCGCGCGGGATCTCTCCCATGTCGATCCAACGCCGCACCCGTGAGGTGTCGGTCGCCAGCTGGGGGTGGCCCATGGCCGCCGCCTGCTTGTTGACCAGCCTCGCGAGTTCGCCCTTGGACCAGCCGGCCAGGCCGAACAGATCCGACAGACGAGTGTTGGGTTGTCCGTTCACGTCAAGCCCCCAGGTTCTCGGCTGAGTTGACAGTAACCGTCTGTCAGTTGCTGAGCGACTATTCGCCAGGGTTCGCCAGGGTGCGCCAGATGGTCTGCCACTGGGCATCCGGTGTCAGGTAGGAAAGCGCCACCCCGACCCGGTTGCCGAGGGACATTCCCCAGGGTGCACCAGGGCGGCCGGGGCGGGTAGCGCAGCAACTTGCAGGCACACGAAGGGATCTGTTTCGCCCATGTACACAGCATCGTCCTCCGTGTCCGCTCCGCCCCGGTCGCTTCACCCCCGCCCGGCGGCGGCGGGCAGCGGCCCCTACCTCGACCCCGCTCGACCGGCGGCCCCCGTGCTCGGCGCCGGCAGGACGCGGCGCGTTCCGGGGCTCGGCACCCAACCGCTCAGCGGGAGAATCGACTTGTCCGGCCCCCAGGGCGCGCAGCTGCGCACGGCGATCGCGTCGGTGCACCGGATCTGTCCGGAGTTCGCTCCGGTCCAGGTACTGCGCCGCAGCGGGCGCTCCGTGCTCCTCGTCGGCACGACGGGGCGCAGCACGGCGGTCGCCAAGTGTTTACTGGACCACTCCCCGATCTGGGCAGAGCGGATCAGGCACGAAATAGCGGCATACCGGTCGTTCGTGCGGCATCGGCCGCCGGTCCGGGTGCCCCGGCTGATCGCGGCGGACCCGGACAACTGCACCCTCGTGATCGAGCGGATGCCGGGACGGGTGGCCGCGCTGCAGCGGCACCCGGCGGAGGCGCCGCCCCGCGCGGACATCCGGGCGGCACTGGGTGCGATCTGCCGACTGAACGCGTGGCGGCCGCCGGCGGGGACGTTCGACGCCCCGCTGGACTACGCGGAGCGGATCTCCCGTTTCCATGAGCTGGGTCTGCTCACGGACCGGGACATGGGCGACCTGCAGAAGCTGGTGCACGGCATCGCGCACTCGGCGGGCCGACAGGGCATGGGCCAGTTCTGTCACGGGGACGCGTTGCTGTCGAACATCCTGCTCTCACCGGCCGGTCCAGTACTGGTGGACTGGGAGCACGCGGGCTGGTACCTGCCGGGCTACGACCTGGCGACGCTGTGGGCGGTCCTCGGTGACGCTCCCGTGGCGCGCCGTCAGATCAGTCAGCTCGCGCAGTCCGCCGGTCCCGCGGCGCGTGACGCCTTCCTGGTGAACCTGATGCTCGTACTGACCCGGGAGATCCGTACGTACGAGACGGCCGTGCAGCGTTCGATGCACGACGCGACCCCGGCGGCACCGGGACCGGCCCATCCGGGTGCTGCGCCGTCCGGCGAGGAACAGCGGCTGCTGCTGCGGCGGCTGCACGACGACTGCCAGATGGCCCGTCGGGCCGTTCGAGCGGCGGTCGGCACTCGTTGACGGGGACGAAGGTCCGCGGTGCGCCTGAACGGCGGCGCGCCGCGGACCTTCGTCATGCGGGGGCACTGCCATGCGGCGCCGATGCACGGCGAGCGGCGCGTCCCCGCCGGAATCCCTTCCGGGGCATCTTCACCCGTTCGCGCCACCGGTCCACTCCACTGACGCCTTGCAGGCCGTCCCACTGCCGCCACGAAAACCTGTTCATCCCTCGTTGACATGGGAAATCGCCTACTCCTGGGCATGATTGACGGATCGTCGGAGAGCCGATACCACTGACCCACGATCGGCCCCGCACGCCCCACCGCGCTCGACCGTCCCAGGAGGCTGCATTGCGAGGATCCTTCACCGACCCCGAGGCCACCGCCGGGCACAGACGCGCGCGCCGTACCGCGGGCGCCGTCGCCTCGGCGGCGCTGATGTTGCCGCTGCTCGGCGCGGCCCCGTCGAGCAGCCCCGCGCAGGCGTCCGCCGCGGAGCTCCAGCGGGCCTTCGCCGGCGCTGCCGCCGAGTACCACGTGCCGCTGAGCGTCCTGCTCGGCGTCTCCTACCTCCAGTCCCGCTGGGACGCGCACGCCGGCGCGCCGAGCGTCAGCGGCGGCTACGGCCCCATGCACCTCACCGACGCGCGGACTGCGATCGCGAAGGCCCCGCACCACAGCGAGGGCACGGAGGACGCCCGTGGCGACAGCTCGCGCCCGCCCCTGCTGCCCACCACCCAGGTGCCGGAGAACTCCCAACTCCCGGACCGGCTGAAGACGTTGCCGAAGGCGGCCCGGCTCACCGGCCTGCCCGAGGAGCGGCTGCGTACCGACGCCGCCGCGAACGTGGCGGGCGGGGCCGCGCTCCTCGCCGCCGCGCAGAAGGACCTCGGCGAGCCGCTGAGCAACGACGCGGCCGACTGGTACGGCGCGGTGGCACGCTTCTCCGGCGCGGACGACACCGCGACCGCGGCCACCTACGCCAATGACGTCTACGAGGTGATCCGCCAGGGCGAGGAGCGCACCACGGACGCCGGTCAGCAGGTCGCGCTCGCCGGCCGGCCCGGACTGAGCCCCGACACCGCGCAGCTGCGGCGGGCCGGGCTGCGTACCGTCTCCGCCACGAACACGGAGTGCCCCACGTCCGTGTCCTGCGAGTGGATCCCGGCCCCGTACTCGGAGTTCGGCAACAGTGACTACGGAAACCACGACCTCGGTGACCGGCCCGCGTCGCAGAGCATCAAGTACATCGTGATCCATGACACGGAGGGCACCTGGGACGGCGTTCTGAAGCTGGTCCAGGACCCGACCTACGTGTCGTGGAACTACACCCTGCGCTCGACCGACGGTCACATCGCCCAGCATGTGAAGGCGAAGGACGTGGCCTGGCACGCGGGCAACTGGTACATCAACGCCAAGTCGATCGGCCTGGAACACGAGGGATTCCTCGCCTCGCCGGACGCCTGGTACACGGAGGAGATGTACCGCGCCTCGGCGCGGCTGGTGAAGTACCTCGCCGACAAGTACCGCGTTCCGCTGGACCGCCAGCACATCCTGGGCCATGACAACGTGCCCGGCCCGACCACGTCGACCATCCCCGGCATGCACACGGACCCGGGCCCGTACTGGGACTGGCAGCACTACTTCACCCTGCTCGGCCACCCCTTCCAGCCTGCGAAGAAGAAAAGGACGAGTGGCGGTCTGGTCACCGTGCTGCCGGAATTCGCGAAGAACCAGCCCCAGTACACGGGCTGTGTCACCAGCGGTGAGCCCTGCGCGGCGCACGGCTCCAGCGAGGTGCGGCTCTACTCCCGGCCGGACGAGACCTCGCCCCTGATCAAGGACATCGGGCTGCGTCCCAAGGGCGGCGACTCTACGATCGACGTGAACGACGTGGGTTCACGGGTCTCCACCGGACAGCGGTACGCGGTCGCGGACCGTGACGGCGACTGGACGGCGATCTGGTATCTGGGCCAGGAGGCCTGGTTCAAGAACCCGCAGGGCCGGCCGACGGCGGTGAACGCCTCGGGTGAGGTCGTGACCCCCAAGGCCGGCGTCACGGAGATCCCCGTGTACGGGCGTGCCTACCCGGAGGCGGCGGCGTACCCCGCGGGCGTGCCCGTCCAGGCCGTCTCGCCGCTGCCGTACAAGATCCTGGCGGGCCAGAAGTACGCGGTCGGTGACAAGGTGCCGGGCGAGTACTTCTACTCGCCGACGTTCGACACGACCCCGCACAGGGTCGTGATCGGCAAGGACATGTACTACGAGATCCAGTTCGGCCACCGGGTGGCGTTCGTGCGGGCGGCGGACGTGAACCTGACGCGCTCGCGCGCCTAGGTGCAGGGGGACGGGGGGCGGGGGCCGGGGGCCGCTCCCCGGCCCCGGCTCCCGTACCGTCGTCACTCCGACCAGTCGAGCTGGTGTTCCGGCACCCCGAAGGTCCAGCCCACCGCCCGGGCCTCGGCCCGGGCCGCGCGGTCGCCCCGCGCATAACGCAGAACGCGCCCCGGGAACACCACGAACGTCTCGTCGGCGGACCGCAGATCCGCGTACCAGCCGGGCTGGTCCAAGGCCTCCGATATCGCCTCGGCGACCTCCGCCGCGCGCACCGCCGCCACGCTGAACTCGATGACCGTCCAGACGTCCGGTTGCCCGGGCCCGACGTTCTGCGGACGGAACCGATAGATCTCCCGGGCTTCTATCCGCAGGTCCTTCAGGTGCGTACCGACCTTCAGGCTTTCCACGATGAGTGAACCGTCGGTCATGGGGACTCCTATCGGTGGCGGGCGTACTGACCGGAGACGGGCGCCGGGCCCATCTCCGCTACACCCAGTCCCGGCGAGCGGCCTGCCAGGCCAGTTGCATACGGGTGGCCGCCCCGGCGAACGTCATCAGTTGCTGGATATGACGTTGGACCGTACGCCTGCTCAGGCCCAGTTGCGAAGCGATCGCCTTGTCCGTGACGCCCGCGACGAGCAGGGAGAGCAGCCGTCGGTCCGTGGTGGAGAGGGACTCGGCGCCGGATGTCCCGTCGGTGCCGCTGACCGTTCCGGTGTCGTCGACGTGCAGGGGGACGGCGTCGTCCCAGTAGCGTTCGAAGAGCGCGATGAGCGCGGCGAGGAGGCTGCTGTCGCGCACCAGGGCCGCGGTGGGTTCCTCGGGGCTGCCGAAGGGACCACCGGGTACGAGGGGGCAGATGGCGGTGGCGCGGTCGGACACCGCGAGCCGCAGGGGCAGATGGGGTACCGCGCGGGCGACCTCACCCGCCCGTACGCCCTCGATAACGTTGTCCACGGCTCCCTCGTCGTCGAAGAACGCCTTCTCGTAGAGGACCCGATAACGCACCCCGCGGGCCAGCGCGTCGAACTCCGCCTCGTTGCTGCCCGAGGGCATGGCGACGTACTGGGCCTTGCAGAACCACAGCATCTCGTCGTGGGTGTCCGCCTGGATGCGGCGGAGGTGCTGGCGCAGCGCGTCCGCCCCGGTGATCACCTCGATGAGCTCACCGGCGTCACCCCGGCGCATGGTGTCCCGGTAGGTCGCCAGCAGGGCGGTGGCCGTGGCGCGGGCCTGGTCGAGGGCGTCGGCGTTGCGTTTGAGCCGGGGCATGAGGGCCACATCGGGTGGCGTGGCCCGGTAGAGCCGTGGGGATCCGTCGGTGTGACTGGCCAGTCCCCTGGCGGTGAGCGCCTCGAGGGTCCGTGCGGCGTCCGCGGTGGTGGCACCCGAGCGGATCGCGAAGTCGCCCGCCGAGGCGTTGCTCATCGTCACCAGGATCCGGTAGGCGGACTCCTCGGCATCGGTGACCCCGGCGGCTTCCAGTGTCACGGCGCTCTCCTTGGTCCCACCCCGTCCAACGGTTGAACACCGTACTGCATCCGTGTGGACGGGCGGCGGGTGCACGGCCGCGTCGCTCCGCCGTGCACCCGCCGTGCGCGCTGTGCGCAGCCGCGTCTACCCCCGTTGCAGGTAGGCGCGTTGCACCGTCTGTCGGACGCTGTTGCCGAGCCGGTCCCGCGCCGTGACCCGCAGGGTCACATACGCGTCGCCGTGGCCGGAGGGCCGGGTGACGGTGGCCCGGAACGCGTTGTGCCCGCGGTCCTGGACCGCCGCACCGCCCCAGTGCCTGCCGTCGTCGTAGGACACCTCCACGCGCAGGGACACTCCGCGCGGGGCGGGCTGCCCGTCCTGGGCGCGGACGGCCAGGCCGATGGTGTGCGTCCGCCCGGCTCCCACCGCGTTGTGTGCGTCGACCGGTACGTCGTAGTCGAGTTGCAGCAGGGACAGCGGTGTCGCCGTGGCCGTGGTCGCGGACCGGAAGGACCAGGAGGTGTCGGTACGGGCGGCGAACGCCCACTCGTCGTCCACGCGCGTGGTCGTCAGGTCCAGCCGGTAGTCGGCCGCGCCCGGGGTGACCTCGAAATCGGTCCAGGCGCTGTCGGCGTCGGCGACCTTCACCCCGTCGCGGTAGAGCGCCGCGGCGGCCGTGTCACCGCCCGGCGCGTCGGTGGTGGCCGTGGCGAGTCCGCCCACCCCGCCGCCGTCCCCGCCGAGCAGCCGTGACCAGTGACCCGCCGTGGAGTCGGTGAACTCCGGAATGCGCAGGGCCAGTACGTCTCCGGTCCGTACCGAGGGCGTCGTGGCGCCCCGGGGGATCGAGGGGCGCACCACGGCCCCCTGCCAGCGCTCGTCGAGGTGCTCGCCGGGCCGGTAAGTACGGGGCGCGTCGTTCATACCCACGGCCAGCGGCATGTCGACGTCGAACGTAGTCGTGTGATGCACCCGGTGCAGCCAGGCCGTGCCGTTCGCGCTGACGTACTCGGTGCGTACGAAGCCCGTCGGCACATAGCGGGTGTACTGCAACCAGGCGGTGTCCTGGTAGGGGCGCCGGGCGAACCGCTGTTCACTGGCCCAGGGCGCTCCTCCGTTGTCGGCGTACGTGGTCCGCAGCACCGCGCTGTTGCGCTCGGACACGGTGTACACGACCTGCCGGGGTATCTGTTGGGACGACGTCTGCATGACGTCGTAGAGGTACGGGCTCTTCGCCGTTCCGGTGAATCTGACGGTGGTGCTCGGGTGCTTCTTCAGCCGGTCGAGCAGGGCGGCGCCCGCCGCCTTGCCGATGCGGACGGCCGGCACGGCGTCGCGTTCGCCGTCGGGGCTCCAGCGCGTCCAGGCGATGTCGGCGAAGTGGGTCATCAGCAGTCCGCGTACGCCCGCCGCGGACGCCTGTCGGGTCAACTCCCGCTCGTTGGTGCCCTCTTCGTTGCGGACGATCGCGAGTTTGCCGCGGGCCCGGCTGAAGTCGGGCTTGGCAAAGGTGCCCGCGTCCACGGCGGTCAGGGTGATACCGCCGGCGGCGAACAGCGGTGAATTCGGCATGTAGTACGGATTCAGGGCGAGGTCGCTGCCCGACACCTTGGCCTCGAGCAGCGGGGCGACCAGCTGCCAGCGCGAGGCGAACTCGAAGGTGCCGTCGGTGACGGCCGCGGTGGGGCTGACGTAGAGCCGCTTGGCCAGGTCGAAGTACATCGTGCCCTGGAGGAGGCTGTGTCCGTCGATCTGCCGGTAGGTCTGGTAGTCGAGGATGCCGCGCTGTTCGGCGGGCCGGGGCGTGCGGATGTCGACCTTGGTGGTCCTGCGGGCGTCCAGGGTGACGGCCGTGTCCTTGGTGACCTTCACCTCCGGCAGGACGACCTGGCGCAGTTCCTGTCCGTCGTCGGCCGTGTCCAGGCTGGAGTAGTCGAGTTGATAGGTGCCTTCCTCGACTTCGGCGACGGCCGGCTCGGTGCTGACGTAGTCGACGAATCCGTCCGTGCCCCAGATGGTGGGCAGTGCCTGGACGCGGTTCCCGTCGTGGTCGTAGGTGGTGACGGTGAGCCTGTGGATGGGGCCGTGCACCACGACGCTCACCGTGGTGTGGACCTTGACCGCGCCATCGGTCGTGGTGGCGGTGACATAGCCGTAGTAGTCGCCCCGGCCGGCCCGGGAGGGATCCACCGTCAGTGGCACGTCCACGGTGGCACCGGCGGCGATCCGCACGGCGTCGGAGCCGAGTCGCAGCGCACCGGTCGTGAGTTCCCGGCCGCCGGTGGTGGCCAGGTGGGCGGCGAGCGCGAGGGTGACGTCCTTGTCCGAGGTGTTGGTGTAGCGGACGGTGGCCGTGCGCGGGGCGCCGTTGTCGTCGCCGGTTCCGTACGGTCCCAGGGCCACGCTCCCGGTGGCGGTGACCGGTCCGAGCGCCGCCGCGGCCACGTCTACGCGGCCGCCGCCCTCCTCGGTCACCTGCTGTCCCCCGACGGTGTGCGCCGTGCTGATGAGCGCGTCCTTGAGGCGCTGTCCGCTCCAGGTGGGATGCGCCTGGGCGAGCAGGGCGGCGGCGCCCGCCACGTGCGGGGTGGCCATCGACGTACCGGAAGCGGCCACGTAGTACTGGTCCACCGGTTCGCCCATGGTGGTGCCCGCCGCGCGGGCCGCGACGATGCCCACGCCCGGCGCGGTGACGTCGGGCTTGACCGCGCGGTCGCCGTGGCGCGGACCGCGGCTGGAGAACGGGGCGAGTGAGTCGTCGCGGTCCACCGCGCCCACGGTCAGTGCGGCGTCCGCGGCGCCGGGTGAGCCGATGGTCTCCTGGCCCTGCTCTCCGCTGTTGCCGGCCGCCACCACGAACAGGGCACCGCTGGTGCCGCTGAGTTCGTCGACGGCGAGGCTCATCGGGTCGGTGCCGTCGCTCACCTCGTCCGAGCCCAGGCTCATGTTGACGACCTTGGCGCCCTCGGCGGCGGCCCACTCCATGCCGTCGATGACCTGCGACTCGGTTCCGTAGCCGTCGTCCCCGAGGACCTTGCCGATCAGCAGGTCGGCGCCCGGTGCCACCCCTTTGCGGGTGCCGCCGGACGCGGCGCCGCTCCCGCCGACCGTGGAGGCGACGTGGGTGCCGTGACCGAAGACGTCACCGGTCCCGGAGCTGCCCGAGAAGTCCTTCGCCTGGCTGATGCGTCCGGCCAGGTCCGGATGGGTCTGATCGACACCGGTGTCGAGTACCGCGACCTTGACGGAGGTGCCGTCGTACCCGGCCTTCCAGACCGCCGGGGCGTTGATCTGTCCGGTGCTGCGGTCGAGGGCGGCGTCCACCCGGCCGTCCAGCCAGATCCTGGGCGTGGCGGCCACGCCCGCGGCGCTCACACGGTTCGGGGCGGGGGCGAGTTGTTTCCAGAACCGGCCCAGGTCGTCGGCGGAGATCCGGACCGCCTGTGCGTCGATGCTGTCCAACGTGCGGGCGGGCGCGTCGTCCTCGGTCAGCGTGGTGAGCCTGCGCACCGCGGCGGCCGGGACACCGTTCGGCCGGCCGATGATCAGGGGAAGGGTGTCGGTGTGCGCGGCGTCGTACTTCTGTTTGATGAGTGCGCTGACGTTGAACAACTGCCGGTCCAGGCGCCCGGCGGAGACCAGGTCCTGGGCGTCGGAGGGCAGCACCGTCAGGTCGCCGTCCTGTTCGACGGTACGGAACAGGATGCCGCGCCTGCCGCTGCCGGGCTCGACGGCGGCGATCCGCTTGCCGTCGCCGTCCGTCGTGACGGTCACACGGTCGCCCGTGATCAGCCGCACGGTGGCGCTGCCGCCGGGCGAGCCCCCCGCCGAGGCAGCCGTTGCCGTCGTGGCTGCCGTTGCCGTCGTGGTCGCCCCGGCCGTACTGGACACACCAGCCGCGCCGGCCGCCGATGGCATGCCGCCGGCGGTCAGCGCCAGGCCGGCCGATATCACCGCCGCGAGGCGGATGCGTCTCATCTGATCAGCACCTTTCCGTGCATGGTTGTGCACGCGAGGAGACCTTCATTCGGGTGCTGCACAGAATCCGCCGCCGCCGGACGCGATGTCACCGTTTCCCCGTGGCGCGGATGGGACATGTCGCAACCGCGCCATCCCGCGGACTCCGCGGACGTCGGGGCGTAAGCGCGGAAACCGCCTGCCACCCTGGGCATAGCCGCCGTGGCGCTGACGTTCGACTGTTCAACAGAGATCATCTGTTGAACAGAGATCGTCGCGAACGTTGGAGGAGCCTCGTGCCACTGCCCTCACACCCCTTGCGGAAGCTGGGCTTCTTGACCATCGGACTGTTCGATGAGGCCGACCCGCGGCGGGGTCACGAGTCGACGCTGGAGATCATCGAGCTCGGTGAGCGGCTGGGATTCGACAGCGCGTGGGTGCGACACCGTCATCTCCAGTACGGGATCTCCTCCCCCGTGGCCGTGCTGACGGCGGCCTCGCAGCGCACCAGCCGGATCGAGCTGGGGACGGCGGTCATCCCGGTCGGGTGGGAGAACCCGCTGCGGCTGGCCGAGGACCTTGCCACGGTCGACATCCTGTCCGGGGGCCGCCTCAACCCGGGCGTCAGCGTCGGCCCGCCGATGCACTACGACCAGGTCAAGCAGGCCCTCTACCCCGACACCGGTGACGCCGAGGACTTCAGTTACGCCCGCGTGGAACGGCTGCTGGATTTCGTGCGCGGCAAGCGGGCGACCGACTTCAGCGGCATCGAGGGCTTCGAGGTGTTCTCCGACCGCGTCCAGCCGCACGCCGCGGGCCTCGGCCGGCGCATGTGGTACGGCGGTGGCAGCCTGCGCTCCGCGCAGTGGGCGGGCGAGCACGGGATGAACCTGCTGACCAGCAGTGTCGTCAAGGCGGAGGAGTCCGAGGACTTCGCCGAGATCCAGCGTTCGCACATCCGGACGTTCCGCGCCCACCACCCCGACGGCGACCGTGCCCGGGTCTCCCAGGGCCTCGTCGCCATCCCCACCGACAACGCCTCACCCGAGCAGCGCGAGAAGTACGAGGAGTACGCCCTGAAGCGCACTCCTCGTACCGCGACTCCGCAGGGCCCGGCCCGGATGATGTTCGCGCCCGATCTCGTCGGCACCTCCGAGGAGATCGCCGAACGGCTGTACGCCCACGCCGCGTTCCGGGAGGTCGACGAGGTCGCGTTCGCGCTGCCGTTCACCTTCGGGCACGAGGACTACGTGCAGATCCTCACCGACATCGCCACCCGGCTCGGTCCGGCACTCGGGTGGCAGCCGGCCGCCTGAGCGCGGCGCCGGGGCCTCAGCCCTGCTGGAACAGCTCCGGGGGCAGGGGCTTGAGCAGGGCATACAGGTCGTCGGTGATGGGACGGTCCCAGGCGGCGATGGTCACCAGGACGTTGTCGTCGCGGTCGAACTGCACGCAGGAGATGCGGGTCTCGGAGAGCTTGAGACGGCGCACGATGAGGAGACCGTCACCCTGCATCACCGGGATGTCCTCGGTCCCGGTGACGGTGACCTCCTCGTCGTTCTCCAGCGCCAGCAGCAGTTGGGCCACCTCGAAGGGGATCTCGTCCTCGGCGACCTCGCGGGCCGGGGAGCCCTCGGGCAGATTGCCGATGATCATCGCGGGGCCGCGGCCGCCGAACAGGTCGTAGCGCAGGAAGACACCCTGGCAACTGCCGTCGGGGGCGGGCAGCAGACCCGCACCGAGATTGCCCGGCCAGTCACCCGGATCCATGGCCAGAACGTCGAAGTCGGGCCCGGCGGGCGTGGCGCTGCGGCGGCGGAGGAAGGACATGCCGCAATGGTACGTGCCCGCGCGTGAACCGGGCCTTGGGGGCGTCCCGCGTGCGTGGCTTCCGGACCGGTTGTACATGGTTGCCGGACCGGTTGTACGCGGTTGCCGGACCGGGCCGCATGGTTTACGGACCGGTCGCGCCTCGCTACCGGACCGTTTGCTGGCCCAGTGCCGCCGCCAGTCCCGTACGGTCCGTGCCCACCTTCCGGTAGACCGCCGAGAGCAGGCGGACGACGGCCGGTTCGTCGGTCCCCAGCTCCCCGGCGACCTCGGTCGTGGTGCGGCCCCGGGCGGTGAGCGCGGCGGCCGTGCGTTCACGTGCGGTGAGGGTGTCCGTCTCGGTGCTGTGCAGGCGGCGCGGGCGCAGTCCGGCGGCGGCAAGCTCGGCGCGGGCCTCGTCGCCGAGGCCGTCGGCGCCGCACTGCATGGCCGCGTCCAGTCCTCGGTAGAGGTGTTCCGCGGCCTCCTTGGGAGAGCCCGAGCGGCGCAGTTCGGTGCCCAGGGCGACCAGCGCGCAGGCCAGTTCGTAGGCGGCCGGGGAGCGCTCCAGATGGCTGACGGACTCTTCGAGGAGCTTGACTCGGGTCGAGCCGGAGGAGACATCGGCGGCGGCCCGCAGCGCCTGTCCGACGGCCGAGGGGGCACCGAACTGGCGGGCGCGGTGCACCGCTTCGAGTGCCGTGGCGACGGCGCGTTCCGGCGCGTCGTGGCTTTCGGCGCGGGCGAGGTGGAGCTGCCAGGGGCACCAGGAGGGGTTGCGCATGCCGCGCGGGTCCAGGCGGCGCCCGGCCGCTTCGAGCTCGGCGGCGGCGTCCTTGGTGAGGCCGCGGGCGAGCAGCAGTTCGCCGTGCACGGTCTGGACGTCGGGGAAGGTGACGGCGGCCGGGAAGGGCGCGCCGAACGCGTGGTCCTCGCCGATCTGGGCGGCCTCGGTGACGCGGCCGCGGGCGAGCAGGATCTCGATGATGACGCCGACGGCGTACCAGTGGACGGGGGTGCCGGCGCCGACGCGTTCGGCGAGCCTGAGGCCCGCGCGGGCGAAGTCCTCGGCCTCGGCGAGTCGGCCTCGGCGGTAGCGGACGTATCCGAGGAGGGTGTAGCCGAAGGAGAGGTGGGCGCCGTGCCAGCCCTGGGACTCGAAGTCGGCGATCCCGGCGGCGAACAGTTCCTCGGTGCGGCCCGGGCGGTCGGCGTACATGAAGGTGAGGGCGACCAGGACGGGCACCTCGAAGCCGCGGTCGGCCTCGGCCCAGCGGATCCCTCCGGCGAGGGCGCGTTCGGCGTGGTGGAGCGCGACGTGGGCGGGCTCGCCGCGCAGGGTGGCGTCCCAGGCGCGCAGCCCGATGACATAGCGCTCGGTGAGGTCACGGCCGGTGAGCCGGTCGGCGAGGCGGGCCAGGCGGCGGGAACGGGCCGGGGAGTCGGGTTCGTCGGCGCGGAAGGCGTCCCACATGAACTGTTCGGACTGCATGCGCAGCCGCACGCGGGCGTCGCCGGTCACGCGGATCTCACGGGCGAGCGTCTCGGAGGCCTCGGCGAGCCGGTCGCTGTGGGCGAGGACCTGGGAGAGCCGGTAGACGATGTTGTGGCGCAGCTCCGGGTCGGTGATGGGCTCTTCCAGGGCGGCCCGGAGGTGGTTGACGGTGGTCGCCGGTTCGGTGAGCAGGGAGGCGCAACCCAGTTCGTGGAGGACCGCGGCCCGCTCCTTGAGGGGCGGCGGTTCGCGCAGGGCCCGGGCCAGGTAGCGGCGGGCGGCGTCGGGGGCTCCGGCGCGCTGGGTCTCGCGGGCGGCGGCGCGCAGTTGCTGGACGACCCAGTTGTCACCCTCGGGGTGGGTCTCCATGAGGTGGCGGGCGGCGGAGGAGGGGCCGAGCCCTTCGTCGATGACGCACCAGGCGGCCTGACCGTGCAGGGCCACGCGGACGCCGCTGGGGATGGCGCGGTAGACGGCGGTGGCGATGAGGGGGTGGACGAACTCCAGGGTGTCGGCGCCGGCGAGGATTCGGGCGCCGCGCAGGGCGTCCGCGGCGTCGGCGGCCTCCTCGGAGCCGAGTCCGGCGACGGCGGCGGCCAGGGTCGGCGGGATCTCGGTACCGAGGACGGCGCAGGCCCAGGCGAAGCGGACGGTGGAGGTGCCCAGGCGTTCGAGGCGGGCGATCAGGCCACTGCCCTTGACGGCGGCGGCGAGGTCGCGCAGCAGGTGCGCCCCTTCCTCGGTCGGGACCAGTCCGCGGTCGCGGACCTTCGCGGTCAACTCCACCGCCTCGAAGGGGTTGCCCGCGGTGACCGCCCAGCATTCGCGGCAGAACACGTCGTCCGCCCCGGTGCCGAGGTCCTCGCGGACGAGTCCGGCGACGGCGGCGGCGCTGAGCGGTTCGAGGTCGAGGGGGCGCTGGCCGGCGCGTCCGGGAAGGCCCCTGAACGCCTCGGCGTGGTCGGGGAGTTCGTCGGGCCGGTAGGCGACGGTCAACAGCAGCGGCAGTTCCTCCGCGCGCGGCGCGAAGGCGGCGAGCCAGCTCAGTGACTCGGGGTCGGCCCAGTGCGCGTCGTCGAGGACGAGCACCATCGGGGCGCGCTGCACCGCGAGGTGGGTGAGCACCCAGTCGAGGCCGTCGCGCAGGCCCTGCTGGTCGGGCGCGGCTCCCTCGGATGGGGCGCACAGGCCGAGCGCGGGACCGACGATCGCGAACCAACTCCCCAGCTGGGCGCGGATTTCCGCCTCCGGGGACCCGGCGAACTGCGGTTGCAGGAGCTGGCGGGCGACGTGGAAGGCGACGCCCTGTTCCTGGTCGCCGCCGCGCGCGGACAGGACGGTGCAACCCCGGGCGGCGGCGCGGCGGCGCACCTCGGCAAGGAGGGTGGTCTTGCCGATTCCGGCACGTCCGGCGAAGGCGAGGAGCGCGCCACGGGGACGCTGGGGTGCTTCGGTTCCGTCCTCGCGCAGACCGGTGAGCTCGTTCAACGCCTCCTCGGCGGCGGCGAGTTCACCCTCCCGTTCGAAAAGTGTCCTTCTATTGCGTACACCGCGCTGTCCCATGATCCACCCCCTGGCCACGGCGGTGTGGTCCGCGCGGGGAGCGGATGCGTACCGTGACCTCCAGGGACCTCAGCGTACGCTCGTAGCGCCGCGTGGGGAGCCCTTCCGCCGCTACCGGCGCGGGCTTCGGCCGACCGACCGGTTTCTTCGGTCAATCCCCCACGGCCTGCGCGGATTTCCTGTGCCGTTCGTGATGGCGGGCGACCCGGGCGCGGTTCCCGCACGAGGGTTTGCACCACTCCTGTCGCGGATGTTCCTTGATGAAGTAGCGCACGCAGCGCGGCGCGTGGCAGGCGTGCAGCCGCGACCGGTCCGGGCTCGCGAGGAAGGCGAGGGCGGCGCGGGCGAGCAGTGCCGGGAGGGGAACGGCGCCGCCCAAGGGCTGCTGGCGCACGACGGGTTCAGCGCCGTCGTCCCAGGTGAGGACGGGGACGGTCGGCGCGAGGGCGGCGGCGGTGTTGAGGCGCAGTACCGCTTGCGGTACGGGCAGCAGCCGGGCGGCGTCGGCCGGGCTGGGGTCGCCGGGGCGCACGGCGCGGGCGAACAGGGCGCGGACCGCGGCGCGCAGGTCGCGTACGGCGGCGAGCGCGGCGGCGTCGGCGATGAAGGCGTCGGCTCCGGGCAGCAGGTCGGTGTGTCCCCGCACCCAGGTGGTGAGTCCGCCGGGTTCCGTGAGGTCGTCGGCCACTCGGCCCTGTCCGTCGTGCCGGATGGTGAGGGCGAGGTCCAGGGCGAGCCGGGTGTCCGCGTCGTTCGATTCCGCCATGGCATTAATGATAGGTACACGTGCACCCATTAGCCGCACGCGGCGACCGCCCCGTTCAGTCGCCCGGGGCCGCCGTGCCGTTCAGTCGCCCGGGGGCCACCGCGCCGTTCACGGATCGCCCGCCCCCAAAAAGCAGCCTCGTCCTGGGACCGGACCCCGGATGGGGCACCGGCCCCGGGACGGGACCCACGTCGCGTATCCCCTCCTTGCACGGGGCGTCGGCTCGAAGTCTCGACGTCAGGTCGGGTCGGGTCGGCTCAGGTCAGGTCGAACTCTCCCTCGCGGGCGCCCGACACGAACGCGCCCCACTCGGCCGGTGTGAAGATCAAGGAAGGGCTCGCGGGACGGCCACTGTTGCGCATCGCGATGAAGCCCTCGACAAAAGCGATCTGGACGTCTCCCCGCCCTCGGCTGCTGGACTGCCATTCGGCGTTGCTGAGGTCCAGCTCAGGCTTGTCCCACCCCGCCAGCGGGTGCTGCTCGATGGTGCTCTCGGCCACGTCCGTGCTCCTCCCGGTTCGTCGTCCGCCGCCAGCCTAGCGATCGGTTCCGGCGGCGGACAGGCCACGTGAGGGGGACGCTGTCAGGAGGTGGGCGGCTCGGCCCCGACCAGCCACATCGAGAAGAACTGGGATCCTCCTCCATAGGCGTGCCCCAGCACCCTGCGAGCCCCTTCCACCTGGTGTTCTCCCGCCTGACCGCGCACCTGAAGTGCCGCTTCGGCGAAGCGGATCATGCCGGAGGCGCCGATCGGATTGGTGGAGAGGACACCGCCCGACATGTTGACGGGCAGGTCCCCGTCAAGCTCGGTCACACCGGATTCGGTGAGCTTCCAGCCCTCGCCCTCCTCGGCGAAACCGAGGTTCTCCAGCCACATGGGCTCGTACCAGGAGAAGGGCACGTACATCTCCACGGCGTCGATGTCACGGCGCGGTTCCGCGATGCCCGCCTGCCGGTACACGTCGGCCGCGCAGTCCTTGCCGGCCTGCGGCGACACACAGTCCTTGCCCGCGAACAGGGTGGGCTCACTGCGCATCGCGCCGCCGTGCAGCCACGCGGGCGGCCTCGGCGAGCGGGCCGCCCCCGCCCGGTCGGTGAGGATCATCGCGCAGGCGCCGTCCGAGGACGGGCAGGTCTCCGAGTAGCGGATCGGGTCCCACAGCATGGGCGAGGCCTGCACCTTCTCCAGCGTGATGTCGTGCTCGTGGAGATGGGCGTACGGGTTCTTCAGCGCGTTGCGCCGGTCCTTGTAGGCGACCAGCGAGCCGACGGTGTCGGGCGCGCCGGTGCGCCTCATGTACGCCCGTACGTGCGGCGCGAAGAAGCCGCCCGCGCCGGCCAGCAGCGGCTGCTGGAAGGGGATCGGCAGGGACAGGCCCCACATGGCGTTCGACTCGGACTGCTTCTCGTAGGCCAGGGTCAGGACGGTGCCGTGGACGCGGCCCGCGATCAGGTTCGTCGCGACCAGGGCCGTGGATCCGCCGACGGAACCCGCCGTGTGCACCCGCAGCATGGGCTTGCCGACCGCGCCGAGCGCGTCGGCGAGGTACAGCTCCGGCATCATGACGCCCTCGAAGAAGTCGGGCGCCTTGCCGATGACCACGGCGTCGATGTCGGCCCACGTCAACTCGGCGTCGGCGAGCGCCCGCCCGGCGGCCTCGCGGACGAGTCCCGCGATGGACACGTCCCGTCGGGCCGCCACGTGCTTGGTCTGGCCGATGCCTACGACGGCCACGGGCTCCTTGCTCATCGGGGATCCCCTTCGAGTACGGCGACCAGGTTCTGTTGGAGGCAGGGCCCGGAGGTGGCGTGGGCGAGCGCCCGGTCGGACTCGCCCCGGTGGACGCGGGCGGCGGCCTCACCGATGCGGATGAGCCCGGCGGCCATGATCGGATTGGCGGCGAGCGCTCCGCCGGACGGGTTGACGCGCACCTCCTCACCGAGCCTCAGCGCCTTGCGCAGGACCACCTCCTGGGAGGTGAACGGCGCGTGCAACTCGGCCGTGTCGACGGGCCGCTCGAAGGCTCCGGCCCGCTCGGCGGCGAGGCGGGTCGACGGCGAGTGAGTCAGGTCGCGCACGCCGAGGCCGTGCGCCTCGATGCGGTGGTCGATGCCCCGGATCCAGGCGGGCCGCTCGCACAGCTCGCGGGCCCGCTCCCCCGCCGCGAGGATCACGGCGGCGGCACCGTCGCCGACGGGCGGGCAGTCGCCGACGCGCAGGGGCCGTACGAGGTACTCACCCTGGTCCACCGAACCCCGAAGCTGCGCATGGGAGTTGGTGACGGCCGAAGCGCGGCTGCGGGACGCCACCTCCGCGAGCGCGGGCTCGTCGGTCTCGCCCGCGTCGATGAGCGCCTGCGCCTGAAGGGCCGCGAGGGCGACGGAGTCGGGCCACAGGGGCGCGACGTAGTACGGGTCGAGCTGCCGGGTCAGAACGTCCCGTACGGATCCGGGTGACGACTTCCCGTACCCGTACACCAGCGCGGTGTCGGCGTCCCCGGTGAGCAGTTTCGTCCACGCCTCGTACAGCGCCCAGGCCCCGTCCATCTCCACGTGCGACTCGGAGATCGGCGGCCAGGCGCCCACCCCGTCGAGGGCCATGGTGAAGGAGAAGGCGCGGCCCGCGAGGTAGTCGGTCGAACCGGAGCAGGTGAAACCGATGTCGCTGGTCTTCAGCCCGGTCTGGTCGAGGACGGCGTGCAGGACCGGGATGAGCATCTCCACCTCGGAGAGCTCGTCGGTGGTGCGCAGATGGTCGCTCTGCGCGAAGGCGACGACGGCGATGTCCCTGATGGGCGGCATCTACAACAGCTCCTTGTACGTGTCGTACTCGGCGTCCGGTTCGCCGGTGGGCCGGTAGTGGTCGGGATGGCGGCCGCCCTCCGTCCACACCGGCTCCACCCGCAGCCCCATGCGCACCTGGTCGTAGGGGATGCCGCCGATCCGGCCGTGCAGCGCGAGGTCGGCGCCGTCGAGGGCGATGTGCGCGTAGACGTACGGCACTTCGATGTCGAGGTTCCTGGCCTTGATGTTGACGATGCAGTACGTGGTCACGGTGCCGCGCGGGCCCACCTCCACCTGCTCCGACGTGACGACACCGCAGGTGGGGCACGCGCCCCTCGGCGGGACGTACACCTTGCGGCAGGACGGGCAGCGCTCGCCCACGCTGCGCCGCGAGGAGAGGCTGTCGATGTAGGCGGACTGGGCGCGGCCGGGCGAGTAGACGTAGTCGAGGCGCGCGGGGGCGACGATGCCGGTGACCATGTCCTCGAACCGCCCGTCGTGACCCGCGATCTCCGGGCGGTCTCCGTCGTACGGCTCGAAACAGGCGATGTCGGTGATGGCGCCGGCGCGCTGCGCCGCCCAGCGGACACGCACGCGCATACCGGTGCGTACGGCGTCGGGGTCCGGTGCGTCCAGGGCGTGCAGGAGGGCGGTGTCGGCGCCGTCGAGCCGGACCAGGACCCAGGCGAAGGGGGTGTCGAGGGGCTGGCCCCGACGGGGTTGGTGGTTCCAGGCCCAGGTGGTGACGGTGCCGGTGGGGGCGACCTCGACGAGCTCGCCCAGGTCCTCCGCGGTGACGGGGTCGTACTCGACGGGCGGGACGAGCGTGCGGCCGTCGGCGGTCTTCACACCAAGGACGACACGCTCACGCAGCCCGGTGAGAAACGCGCTCTGGACGGGGCCGAGCGAACGGGTGAAGGGGAACTCGACGACGAGGGGGGCTTTGAGGACTTCGGGCATCCCGGTTGTCTCCTTAGGGGAGGGGGATCGTGCGCGTCACGACTCCGTCGGGGGGAGGGGGAGGGTCGAGCACGTGGTGACTCCGTCGGGGGAAGGAGAGGGTCGAGCACGCCCCCGAAGGCGGAACCCAGGCCCTCGGGTCTCCCCTCCCGGCCGCAGAAGGCCGCTGTCACGCCCGCCCCGGCCCCGCGCACCGTCACGACCCCGGACGTCACGCGCGCCGATAGACGGGTGGGCGTTTCTCGGTGAAGGCTCGGGAGCCTTCCTTCGCGTCGGCGGTGTCGAAGATCGGCCAGCCGCGGGTCAGCTCGGCCGCGAGGCCCTCCGTCTCCGTCATCTCGGCGGTCTCGTACACGGACGCCTTGACCGCCTCGACGGCCAGGGGCCCGCAGGCGTTGATCTGTTCGGCGATCTCGAGTGCCTTCCGCCGCGCCGTCCCGTCGGGCACGACGTGTCCGACCAGGCCGATCCCTGCGGCCTCCCGGGCCGAGTACGGACGCCCCGTGAGAAGCATCTCCAGGGCGTGCGTGCGTGGGATCTGGCGTTGCAGACGGACCGTGGAGCCGCCGATCGGGAACAGCCCGCGCTTGACCTCGAAGAGCCCGAAGGTCGCCGACTCGCCCGCGACCCGGATGTCGGTGCCCTGGAGGATCTCGGTACCGCCCGCGACACAGTGGCCCTCGACGGCGGCGATCACCGGTTTGCGGGGGCGGTGGTGGCGCAGCATCGCCTTCCAGTGCAGATCGGGGTCGGCCTTCAGCCGGTCCCGGTACTGCTGGCCCTCCATGCCCCGCCCCGCCAGCGCCTTGAGGTCCATGCCGGCGCAGAAGGCGTCCCCCGCACCGGTGAGCACGATCGAGCGGATCGCGTCGTCCTCGTCGGCCTCGATCCAGCCGTCGTACAGACCGACGAGCATCGGCAGCGAGAGCGCGTTCTTGGCCTCTGGCCTGTTGAGCGTGAGCACCAGTGTGGCGCCTTCGCGCTGCACGGTGAGGTGTTCCGTACCACCCATTGCCGTCCTCCCGTCAGACAGGCTCTCTGGAACGAGAACAGGTTGCAGTAGGCGCGGGACCAGTACAAGAGTTTTCTGACAGACAGTCAGATTTCTTCTGTGCGAGCCCTTCCCACTTGTGGCGGGCTTTGCTCTGATGGCCGTCGAGCCGAGGGGCGGACCCGGACGCACGACGTCAGGAGGAGCGGTGGAGTACAACCTTGCCGACCTGTTCGAGTCGGTCGTCGACGTGGTTCCGGGCCGCGAGGCGCTCGTGTACATCGACCATCCGGGCACGGGCGCCGAGCGCCGTCTGACGTACGCGCAACTCGACTCGGCGGCGAATCGCATCGCCCATCACCTGATCGACAGCGGCATCCGCCCCGGCGAGCACCTCGGACTGCACCTCTACAACGGCGTCGAGTACGTGCAGACCGTGCTGGGCTGCCTGAAGGCACGGATCGTGCCGGTCAACGTCAACTACCGCTACGTGGAAGAGGAGTTGGTCTACCTCTACCGGGACGCGGATCTCGTGGCACTGGTCTTCGACACGGAGTTCACCGACCGGGTGGCGGCGGCACTGCCGCGGGCCTCGGCGCTGCGGCACCTCCTGCGGGTGGGGAGCGCGGCGACCGACAGGGCCTCCTTGCCCGCCGTGGACTTCGCCGAGGCCGAGGCGGCCGGATCCCCCGAACGGGGTTTCCCATCGCGCTCGGCGGACGACCAGTTCATCATCTACACCGGCGGCACCACGGGCATGCCCAAGGGTGTGATGTGGCGTCAGGAGGACCTGTTCTTCTCCGGGCTGGGCGGCGGCGCCCCGACGGGCGAGCCGGTCAAGAAGCCGGAGGAGCTCGCCGCGCGGGTGGCGGCCGGCGGTGAGGGCATCACCTTCTTCCCCACTCCCCCGCTGATGCACGGCACCTCGACCCTGACGGCGTTCATCGGGTTCAACTTCGGCCAACGGGTGGTGATCCACCGCAAGTTCGTGCCCGAAGAGGTCCTGCGGACGGTGGAGAAGGAGAAGATCACCAGCATGTCGCTGGTCGGCGACGCGATGCTGCGCCCGTTGATCGACGCGCTGCGGGGGCCGATGAAGGGCACGGACTGCTCTTCGATGTTCAGCGTGTCCTCGTCCGGCGCGATCATGTCGGAGACGGTGCGTGAGCAGTTCCAGTCACTGGTCCCGAACGTGATGCTGCTCAACAACTACGGCTCCTCGGAGTCCGGCTTCAACGGCACCGCGACCGCGGACTCGGGGGCCGGCAAGGGTTTCCGGCTGCGGGTCAACTCCCGTACACAGGTGGTGGATCCGGCCACGTACGAGCCGGTCGCCGTCGGCGAGCCCGGCCGGGTCGCGCAGCGCGGCCATGTGCCCCTCGGCTACTACAACGACCCGAAGAAGACCGCCGAGACCTTCTTCCAGAAGGACGGCGAGCGGTGGGTGCTGCTCGGTGACATGGCGACGGTCGACGAGGAGGGCATCGTCACCGTCCTCGGCCGCGGCTCCCAGTGCATCAACACCGGTGGCGAGAAGGTCTATCCGGAGGAGGTCGAGCAGGCCCTGAAGTCCCATCCGGACGTGTACGACGCGCTGGTCGCCGGGGTGCCGGACGAGAAGTGGGGCAACCACGTGGCGGCGGTCGTCCAGCTCCGCGAGGGCGCGGGCAGGCCCTCGCTGGAGGACATCCAGACCCACTGCCGGGGCCACCTGGCGGGCTACAAGATCCCCCGCCAGCTCGTCATCACCGACACCATCCAGCGCTCGCCCAGCGGCAAGGCGGACTACCGGTGGGCGCGCGCGGTGGCGACGCAGACAGCCCGCTGACGCACGCGCCACGACCGCCGCCGCACGCCGAGCCCGTCCCGGGGCGGCCGGTGACCGTCGAACGCGACGGCCGTCGGCCGTCGGCCGTCATCGCCAGGGCGCTCTACCCCTGGACGGTTTCGGCCCGTGCGTCCGTGAAGCGGTCCCTCAGCTCGCGTTTGAGGATCTTTCCGCTGGCGTTGCGTGGCAGTTCGTCCACGAAGAGGACCTGCTTGGGCGCCTTGAAGGCGGCGAGCTTCACGCGTGCGTGGGCGAGGAGTTCGGCCTCGGTGACCTCGGTACGGGCGAGGACGACCGCCGTGACCGCCTCGATCCACCGCTCGTCGGGGAGCCCGATCACGGCCACCTCGGCGACGGCGTCGTGGGTGTAGAGCGCGTCCTCGACCTGGCGTGAGGCGACCAGTACGCCACCGGAGTTGATGACGTCCTTCACCCGGTCGACGACGGTGTAGTAGCCCTCCTCGTCGCGCACGGCGAGGTCCCCGGAGTGGAACCAGCCGTCGCGGAAGGCCTCCGCGGTCTCCTCCGGCTTGTCCCAGTAGCCCTCGCACAACTGCGGTGAGCGGTAGACGATCTCACCCCGCTCCCCGTCGGGCACGTCCTTGCCGGACCCGTCGACGACCCGCGCCTCGACGAACAGCACCGGCCGCCCACAGGAGTCCATCCGCCCCTTGTGCTCGTGGGGTCCGAGGACCATGGCCAGCGGTCCGATCTCGCTCTGGCCGAAGCAGTTGTAGAACGCCAGCTTCGGCAGCCGCTCCCGCAGCCGTTCCAGAACCGGCACCGGCATGATCGACGCCCCGTAGTACGCCTTGCGCAGTCCGCTCAGGTCTCGGGTGGCGAAGTCGGGACGGTTGGACAGTCCGATCCAGACGGTGGGCGGCGCGAACAGGCTGTCCGCGTGTCCGGCCTCGACCAGGTCGAGGATCTGCCCGGCGTCGGGCGCGTCGAGGATGACGTTCACGGCGCCGACCGCGAGATAGGGCAGCAAAAACACATGCATCTGCGCCGAGTGGTAGAGCGGCAGCGAGTGCACGGGCAGATCACCGGCCTGCAGATCGAGGGCGGTGATCGCACTGAGGTACTCGTGCACCAGCGCACGGTGGGTCAGCATGGCGCCCTTGGGCAGCGCGGTGGTGCCCGAGGTGTAGAGGAGCTGCGTCAGGTCCTCGCCGCGGGGCTCCGGACCGTCGTACGGCGTGGTCGTGTCGAGCCGCGCGAGCAGCGAGTCGTCGCTGTCGCGCAGGGCGAGAACGCGGGTTCCCCCGGGGAGGTTCCCGGCCAGGTCCGGGTCGGCCAGGACCAGCCCGCAGCCCGCCTGTCCGACGATGTACGCGAGGTCGTCACCGGTCAGGTTCTGGTTGACCGGCACGTGCACCAGCCCGCCGCGCGCACACGCGAGGAAGCCGATCAGGTACGCGTCCGAGTTGTGGCCGTAGGCACCGACACGGTCGCCCGGTGCCAGTCCCGAGGCGCGCAGCACCTGGGCGGCGCGGGAGACGGCCTCGTCGAGTTCGGCGTAGGTCCAGGACCGGTCGCGGTAGTGGACCGCGACGCGTTCGGGGGTCCGCCGGGCGCTGCGCCGCAGCACCCCGTCGACCGTGACGCTCCGCCCCGCCGCCACCGTGGGGTTCTGACCCGCCGTCATGACCTGCTCCTTCGTCCGGCTGCTCTGCCGCGATCCTCGTTCCGGCCCGCGAGCGCGGTCAAGCGTCCCGCGCCCTTGGCGCGAAAAGGATCAACCCTGCCGTGGAACGTACTGACACCAGGTCACACGTCTGTGACCGTTGTTACGCTCAACCGCCCCTTCCCTCAATGATGTCGGGAGGCACGATGCGCATCCGCCCCAGACGGTTCGCCGTCCTGGCCGTCGCACTGCTCACCGCCTCGGCCGCACTGCCCGCGACCGCCGCGAACGGCCAGGAGCGTCACAACTCTCCGTCCCACCCGTCCGCCGGCGGTCTGTCCGCCGTGATCCGCTACACCGAGTACGGCATTCCGCACATCCTTGCGAAGAACTACTCTGACCTCGGCTTCGGCACCGGCTGGGCGCAGGCCGCCGACCAGGTGTGCACCCTCGCCGACGGGTTCGTGACCGTACGCGGCGAACGCTCCCGCTTCTTCGGTCCCGACGCGGAGCCGGACGGTTCGCTGTCCTCGGCGGCCGAGAACCTCTCCAGCGACCTCTACTTCCGTGGCGTGCGTGCGACGGGCACCGTGGAGAAGCTGCTCACGGAGCCCGCGCCACGGGGTCCGAGCCGGGATTCCAAGGATCTGATGCGGGGCTGGGCGGCCGGCTACAACGCCTGGCTCGCCCAGAACCGGATCACCGATCCGGCCTGCCGGGGCGCCTCCTGGGTCCGGCCCGTGACCGCGGTGGACGTGGCCGCGCGTACCTTCGCGCTGGCGGTGCTCGGCGGTCAGGGCCGCGCGGTCGACGGCATCACGGCCGCACAGCCGCCCGCGACGGCCGCCGCGCGGACGGCCGCCGACACGCCCGACGCGCAGAGTGCCGCGCGCGCCGCCCGAATACTCTTCGACACCGCCGACATGGGGTCCAACGCGGTCGCCTTCAGCGGTGCCACCACGGCGAACGGCCGCGGGCTGCTGCTCGGCAACCCGCACTACCCGTGGCAGGGCGGCCGTCGTTTCTGGCAGTCACAGCAGACGATCCCCGGCGAGCTGAACGTCTCGGGCGGCGCGCTGCTCGGCTCCACCACGGTCTCCATCGGGCACAACGCACGGATGGCCTGGAGCCATACCGTCGCCACCGGCGTCACGCTCAACCTCCACCAGCTGACGCTGGATCCGGCCGACCCGACGACATACCTGGTGGACGGGAAGCCGGAGCGGATGACGAGGCGGACCGTCACCGTCGAGGCGCGGGGTGGCCCGCCCGTCACCCGCACCCAGTGGTGGACCCGCTACGGCCCGGTCGTCACCTCGCTCGGCGCGGGACTCCCGCTGCCCTGGACGTCCACGACGGCGTACGCCCTGAACGACCCCAACTCCGAGAACCTGCGCGCCCCCGACACCGCCCTCGGCTTCGGCCGGGCCCGCAGCACGGCCGACGTCCTCACGACGCTGAGGCGCACACAGGGGCTGCCCTGGATCAACACGGTCGCCGCCGACTCGGGCGGCCACTCGCTGTTCACACAGTCGCAGGTACTCCCGCGTATCACCGACGAGTTGGCCCAGCGCTGCTCGACGGCGCTCGGCAAGGCCCTCTATCCGTCGTCCGGTATCGCGGTCCTCGACGGCTCCCGCGGCGACTGCGCGCTGGGCAGCGACCCCGACGCCGTACAGCCCGGGATCTTCGGGCCCGCGAAAATGCCGGTCCTCAAGGACGCGCCGTACGCGGAGAACTCCAACGACAGCGCCTGGCTGGCCAACACGGACCGGCCGCTCACCGGGTACGAACGGGTCTTCGGGCCGATCGGCTCGCCGCTGTCGACCCGTGCGCGCGGTGCGAAGGCGGCCGTGTCCGCGATGGCCGCCAAGGGGGAGCTGACCGTACGGGACCTGCAGGCACAGCAGTTCGCGAACCGGGCGACCTCGGGTGACCTCATCGCCGACGACACGGCCCGTGCCTGTGCCGCGCTGCCCGGTGGGACGGCGACGGGCAGCGACGGCAAGGCCGTCGACGTGAGCGAGGCGTGCGGTGTGCTGAGGGCGTGGGACCACTCCATGAAGACCGGCAGCCGGGGCGCACTGCTCTTCGACCGGTTCTGGCGGCGACTGACCGCCGCGACCCCGCCCGCGCAGCTCTGGAAGGTCCCGTTCTCGGCGGCGGACCCCGTCCACACGCCGAACACGCTCAACACCGCGGCGCCCGGCCTGTCCACGGCCCTCGCCGACGCGGTGAGCGAGCTGCGGGCGGCGGGCATCGCGTTGGACGCGACGCTCGGCGCGCACCAGGTCGTCGTCCGGGGCGATCAGCGCATCCCCGTGCCGGGCGGCACGGAGTCGCTCGGCGTGTGGAACAAGGTCGAGCCGGTGTGGGACGCGGCGGCCGGCGGCTACACCGAGGTCACCACGGGGTCCTCGTACATCCAGGCCGTCGGGTGGGACGGCGGCCGCTGCCCGGTCGCCCGTACGCTGCTGACCTACTCCCAGTCGTCGAACCCGAACTCGCCGCACTTCAGCGACCAGACACGGCTGTTCTCCGAGGGCAAGTGGGTCACCTCCCGGTTCTGCGAGAAGGACATCGCGTCCTCACCCGGGCTGCGGGTGATCCGCGTGGGCGAGCACCGCTGACGGCAGCGGGGTGGCCCCTGCCCGCACGGGCGGGGACCACCCCGGTCACACCCCGCTCCGATGTCATACCGCTCGCGTACGGCCCTCCCAGTAGGGATCCCGCAGCCGCCGCTTGTACAGCTTCCCGTTCGGGTCGCGCGGCATCGACTCGATGAAGTCGACGCTCTTGGGGCGCTTGTACCCGGCGAGCAGGCGCTCGCAGTGGCGGAGGATGTCGGCGGCGAGGGCCGGGCCGGGCTCGTGGCCCGGGGCGGGCTCGACGACGGCCTTGACCTCCTCGCCCCAGTCGTCGTGCGGGATGCCGAAGGCGGCCGCGTCGGCGACGGCGGGGTGGGAGAGCAGCGCGGCCTCGATCTCGGCCGGGTAGATGTTGACCCCACCCGAGATGATCATGTCGATCTTGCGGTCGCGGAGGAAGAGATAACCGTCCTCGTCGAGGCAGCCGAGGTCACCGACGGTGAAGAAGTCGCCGATGCGGTTCTTCCTCGTCTTGCTCTCGTCCTTGTGGTAAGAGAATCCGCCGGTGCTCATCTTCATGTAGACGGTGCCGAGTTCACCGGGCGGCAGCCGGTTGCCGTCGTCGTCGAAGACCGCGAGTTCGCTGATGGGCCAGGCCTTGCCGACCGTGCCGGGCTTCTTCAGCCAGTCCTCGGTGGTCGCGAAGGCGCCGCCGCCCTCGCTGGCCGCGTAGTACTCCTCGACGCTGTGGCCCCACCACTCGATCATGGCCCGTTTCACATGGTCCGGGCACGGGGCGGCGCCGTGGATGGCGTGCCGCATCGAGGAGACGTCGTAGCGCGCCTTCACCTCGTCGGGGAGTGCCAGCAGCCGGTGGAACTGGGTCGGGACCATGTGGGTGTGGGTGCAGGCGTGGGCGTCGATGACGCGGAGCATCTCCTCGGGCGTCCACTTGTCCATCAGCACCAGACGGTGACCGATGTGCAGGGAAGCGCCCGCGAACTGGAGTACCGCGGTGTGGTAGAGCGGCGAGCAGACCAGATGCACGTTGTCGTCGTACGGCCTGATGCCGAAGATGCCGAGGAAGCCGCCGAGGTACGACTCCTCGGGGAGCTTGCCGGGCAGCGGGCGCCGGATGCCGCGGGGGCGGCCCGTGGTTCCCGAGGTGTAGTTCATGACCCAGCCGAGGGTGCGGTCGTCGGGCGCCGAGTCGGGCTGTCCGTCGAGGAGTTCGGCGTACGCCCGGAAGCCCGCCACCGTGCCCACCGCGTACCGCTGCGTCGCCGGAAGCTTCGCCTCGTCGGCGGCGTGGCGGGCGGCGTCGGCGAACCGTTCGTGGGCGATCAGCACCTTGGCGCCCGAGTCGGAGACGATCCAGGCGATCTCGGGGCCGACGAGGTGGTGGTTGACCGGCACCAGGTAGAGGCCCGCCTGGGAGGCGGCGAGGTAGGCGACGAAGAACTCGACGCCGTTGGGCAGGACGACCGCGAAGGCGTCGCCGCGTTCGAGTCCAGCGGCGCGCAGACCGTGGACGAGTTGGTTGGCCGCGGCGTGCAGCCGGCCGGCGGTCCACTCGTCCCCGTCCGGGGTGACGAGGACCGTCCGCCCGGGGTCGGCGGTGGCCTGGGCCCAGAAGCCGTTCGGTGAGGTGCTCATGACTGTTCGCCCCTTCCCGCGATCCGGTTGACGCGGTCGACGGCTCGCTCGAAGCCGCTCGTCAGGTCGTCGAAGACGGCCTGGACAGTGCGCTCGCTGTTCATCCGGCCGACGATCTGCCCGACCGGTGTCCCGAGCAGCGGTTCCACCTCGTACTTCTGGATCCGGGAGACCGCCTCAGCCACCAGCAGCCCCTGGAGCGGCATGGGGAGCGTGCCGGGGCCGTTCGGGTCGTCCCAGGCGTCGGTCCACTCGGTGCGCAGCTGGCGGGCGGGCTTGCCGGTCAGCGCGCGCGAGCGGACGGTGTCGCCGGACCCGGCGGCGAGCAGCTTGCGGGTCACGGCGGGCGAGTGCATGTCGGCTTCCGTGACGGTCAGCCACAGCGAGCCGAGCCACACGCCCTGGGCGCCGAGGCTGAGGGCGGCGGCCACCTGCTGTCCGCTGCCGATGCCGCCCGCCGCCAGTACGGGCAGCGGATCGACGGCGTCGACGACTTCGGGGGTGAGCACCATCGAGGCGATCTCGCCGGTGTGGCCGCCGGCCTCATAGCCCTGTGCGACGACGACGTCGATGCCCGCCTCGGCGTGTTTGCGCGCGTGCCGGGCGCTGCCCGCGAGGGCCGCGACGAGCACCCCGCGCTCATGGGCGCGGTCGACGACGTCGGCGGGCGGTGAGCCCAGCGCGTTGGCGAGCAGTTTGATCGGGTAGTCGAAGGCGACGTCGAGCTGGGTGCGGGCGACCTGTTCCATCCAGCCGGTGATGCGCCAGCCGGACGCCTCGCCCTCGGCGAGTTCGGGCACGCCGTACTTGGCGAGGGTGTCCGTGACGTACTGCCGGTGCCCCTCGGGGATCATCGCCTCGACGTCGGCCTCCGTCACCCCCTCGACCTTCTTCGCGGGCATGACGACGTCCAGGCCGTACGGTTTGCCGTCGACGTTCGCCTCGATCCAGTCGAGGTCGCGTTTGAGGTCGTCGGGGTCGGTGTAGCGGACCGCGCCGAGCACACCGAACCCGCCCGCGCGACTGATGGCCGCGGCGACGGCGGGAAACGGCGTGAAGCCGAAAATGGCGTGCTCGACTCCCAGTCTCTTGCTCAGCTCCGTCTGCATGGCCGCAGAATGCCGCAGTCCTCCGAACGAGGGAAGGCCTTTTCTGATGCTCCGTCAGATTTCTGGCCGGTCCTTCGGCGGAGATCCGGGCCAAGCCCCGCTCACCAGCGTCGATGAGGCACCGCCCGTTTCCTGCGACCTGATCCGCCGGACAGGCCCCCTAGTCGTCCCCGCCCTCCAGTACGGCCATGGCCGCGTTGTGCCCGGGCACTCCGCTCACGCCCCCGCCGCGCACCGCGCCCGCCCCGCACAGCAGGACGTTCGCGTGCCGGGTCTCGACGCCCCAGCGGCCCGTGCCCTCCTGGGCGTAGGGGAAGGCGAGGTCGCGGTGGAAGATGTTGCCGCCGGGCAGCCGCAGGTCGCGCTCCAGGTCGAGCGGGGTCTTCGCCTCGATGCAGGGGCGGCCGTCCGCGTCGGTGGCCAGGCAGTCGGCGAGCGGTTCGGCGAGGTGTGCCTCCAGCTGCGCCAGCGTCGACTTCAGCAGCTCCGCCCGTACGGCGTCGTTGTCCCGCTCGAACAGCCGGGCGGGCGTGTGGAGGCCGAAGAGGGTGAGGGTCTGGTAGCCCTGCTCGACCAGGTCCTGGCCGAGGATGCTCGGGTCGGTGAGGGAGTGACAGTAGATCTCGGAGGGCGGCGCGGTGGGCAGCTCGCCGGACGCGGCCTGCGCGTGGGCGGTCGCCAACTGCTCGTAGCCCTCCGCGATGTGGAAGGTGCCGGCGAACGCCTCGCGCGGGTCGACGGAGGTGTCGCGCAGCCTCGGCAGCCGCTTGAGCAGCATGTTGACCTTCAGCTGGGCGCCCTCGGCGGGGGTGGGCGGTTCGTCGCCGGTGAGGTGCGCGAGTTCCTGCGGCGAGGCGTTCACGAGGACGTGCCGGGCCGGAACGACGCCCTCGCCGTCCGCGGTGCGGTAGGTGACCTCGGCGGCCCGCCCGTCGGTCTCGATGCGCACCGCCTCGTGGCCGGTGACGATCACCGCGCCCGCGGCGCGCGCCGCCGCGGCGATCGCGTCGGTGAGAGCGCCCATGCCGCCGACCGGCACGTCCCAGGCGCCGGTGCCGCCGCCGATCACGTGGTACAGGAAGCAGCGGTTCTGGCGCAGGGACGGGTCGTGGGCGTCCGCGAAGGTCCCGATGAGCGCGTCGGTGAGGACGACACCGCGCACGAGGTCGTCGGCGAAGTTCTCCTCCACGGCGACACCGACCGGCTCCTCGAAGAGGACTCGCCAGGCCTCCTCGTCGTCGATGCGGGCACGGAGTTCCTCGCGGGTGGGGAGCGGGTCGGTGAGCGTCGGGAAGACCTGCTGGGCGACATGGCCGGTCATGCCGTAGAAGCGCTGCCAGGCCTCGTACTCGCGGTCCGAGCCGGTCAGACGCGCGAAGGCCTCGCGCGTGCGGCGCTCGCCACCACCGACGAGCAGGCCGGTGGGCCGCCCGTCGCGTTCGACCGGCGTGTACGAGGACACGGTGCGGCCACGCACACGGAAGTCGAGGCTCAGATCCCGCACGATCTTCCGGGGCAGCAGGCTGACCAGGTAGGAGTAGCGCGACAGCCGCGCGTCGACTCCGGCGAACGGCCGGGTGGACACGGCGGCGCCGCCGGTGCTCCCCAGGCGCTCGAGCACCAGCACGGACCGGCCGGCCCGGGCCAGGTAGGCGGCGGCGACGAGACCGTTGTGGCCCCCGCCGACGATCACGACGTCGTATCCCTCGTGTGCAGGCATGGTTCTTCGTAGCACGCGATGATCTAGAACGGCCAGAGGTACGCGGCACCCGGCGGGCATCCGGACGGGGCGTGGGCGCCCACCCCTGCGCGGCGGCGCGGGCGGGGCCGCCCGGAAGCCGTCCGCCGTATGGCCGGTACCGCCGCTCGAACCGGGCGAGCGCAACCCTGCACGAGAGCCCCTCAGCCTCCCCCTGCCGCCCGCTGCTGGCGTAACGCCGCCACCCTCCGGTACAACTCCACCGCTTCCTGGCCCCGGCCCAGTTGCTCCAGGCAGTGTGCCTCGTCGTTGCGGCTGGCCAGGGCGTCGGGGTGGTCGGGGCCGAGGACGCGTGCGCGGGCGGTGGCGACGCCCCGGTACTCGGTGAGGGCGTCGGACCAGCGGCCCAGCCAGCCGAGGCCGACCGCGACCTCGCGGCGGCTGACGAGGGTGTCCGGGTGGTCGGGGCCGAGGACGCGCTCGCGGATCGCCCACACGTCGCGGGACTCGGCGAGCGCCTCCTCCCAGCGCCCCATCCGGCCCAGGTTGACGCCGAGACCGTGCCGGGCGCGCAGGGTCTCGGGGTGGGCGGGGCCGTGCACCCGGGTGCGGTCGTCGATCAGGTCCCGGTACAGCTCCAGGGCCTGCGCGCTGCGGCCGAGCCGGCCGAGGCTGATGCCGACCTCGTAGCGGGCGGAGAGGGTGTCCGGGTGGTCGGGGCCAAGGGCCTGGGCCCGTGCCTCGGCCACTTCCCGGTAGGTCCCCAACGCCTCGGGCCAGTGTCCCAACTGACCGAGCGCGTACGCGACTTCGTACCGTGTCACGAGCGTGTCGGGGTGGTTCGCACCGAGCACCCGGGTCCGCGCGGCGGCGACCTCGCTCGCCATTCGGTACGAGTCCTCCAGCCGGCCCAGCCTGCTCAGGTTGAAGGCGAGGTTGTGGCGGCAGCGCAGGGTGTCGGGATGGTCGGGGCCCATGGCGCGCTCCCGGGCGGCGAGCACCTCGATGTACGCCTGGTGTGCCTCGAAGTGGCGGCCCAACTGGCCCAGCACGTACGCCATTTCCTGGCGTGCGGCCAGGGTGTCGGGATGGTCGGGGCCGAGCGCCCGCTCCCTGCCCTGGGCGACCCGCGCGTACTCGCGCAGCGCTTCGGCGGCGCGTCCGGTGCGGCTGAGGGTGAAGCCGACCTCGTAGCGGCTGGCGAGGGTGTCGGGGTGGTCGGGGCCGAGGACGTGCTCGCGTTCGGCGGCGACCGCGCGGTGCACCTCGCCCGCCTCGGTCCACCGGCCGAGCCGCCCGAGGCTCAGTCCGGCGTTGTGCCGGCCCGTCAGGGTGATGAGCAACTCCGGCGAGGGGGTCGGGCGTTCGACGCGCTCCGGCGCCTCCGGTACGGACGTGGCCGGGCGCGCCGTCCATTCGCCGGTCAGGCCCGCCGCCGCGTCCGGCAGGGCGCCGCCCAGTCCGGCACCGGTCGCCTTGTGGCCGGTGGTCATGCCCCGGGTCCAGGAGGGCAGCCGGGGTTCACGCGAGGCAGAGGGCGAGGAAGCCCTCCTCGACGGCTCCAGCATCCGCTGCTCGTGGGCGGGACGGCTCACCGCGGGGGACACGACCGTCGGCACGTACACCGGAGTCGTACGCCCCGTGCCGATCCGCCGGCCGAGCTCGCGCGCGTCCTGAGGGCGCCGCTCCGGCTCCTTGGCCAGCAGATCCAGGATGATCCGCTCGAAGTACTCGGGGAGCTCGGCGCGGTGGTGGCGCGGCGGCTCCGGAGGGGTGTCACGGTGGCCGACGAGGATCGCCCACGCGTCGTCCAGGTCGAACGGCGGTGCCCCGGTGGCGATTTCGTAGAGCACACATCCGAAGGAGTACAGATCACTGCGCTGGTCGACCTGGGCACCGCTGATCTGCTCCGGCGACATGTAGTGCGGGGTTCCCATCGCGATGCCGGTGCCGGTCAGCCGGGCCGTGAAGCCGATGTCGTGGCCCAGGCGCGCGATGCCGAAGTCGCAGATCTTCACCGTGCCGTCGGCCAGCCGCATGATGTTCGCGGGCTTCAGGTCGCGGTGCACGATGCCCTGTTGGTGGGTGTAGGCGAGGGCGCCGGACACCTGGTCGGCGATGTCGACGACATCGGCGACGGGGAGCGGATGCTGCTTGTTGTCCTCCAGGAGCTGGCTGAGGTTGCGGCCCTCCAGCAGCTCCATGACCAGGTACAGCACGCCCTCCGACTCGCCGAAGTCGTGCACCACGGTCACCCCGCGGTGTTGCAGCGCGGCAGCCACCCGGGCCTCGCGCCGGAATCTCTCCCGCAGCACTCGGGTGAACGACTGATCGTGGTGCGGGCCGAGCGGTTTGAGGCACTTCACGGCCACCTGTCGCCCCAGTGACTCGTCGCGGGCGCGCCACACCTCACCCATACCTCCCCGCCCGATCAGATCGAGCAGTCGGTACCGGCTCTGGATCAGCCTGGTCTCCACCATCTCGTGCGATCGCCCCCGTCGCTGCTCGCCGCGCCCTCCCCTGGCTCGTCCAGTATGGCGAGTTATCTGCCGACTTTGTACGGCGCCGGTCGGGAGCCGGGGCCGAGCCGCGCCATGGCCCGCAGAATGTGTTTGGGCGGGAGTAGCCAGCGCAGACGTGCGGGAACACAGCGCAGCACGGTGCCCGTGACACGCAGGCGCCGGGTCACCGCGGAGGGGGCTGGTGCGGGTCTGCCGTACAGCTCGTGGGCGTACGGCGGCAGAGCGGCGTACGCCAGATGCGCCACGCGCCGCCACAGCAGGGCGCGCGCCGGGACGAGCAGCGGGTGGGTCGGCGGGCGCGACAGGAAGTCGTCCACGTCCCGCGCCTCGGACCCGGCGGCGAGCTCCGGCAGCACCTTCTCGAAGTAGGCGGCCAACTCCGCCCGATTCGCCGGTACGTCGGCGGGGTCGAGGCCCACCAGGCGTGCGCTGACCCGGTGTTCGTCGATGTACCGGTCGGCGTGCGCGTCCGTCATCGGGAACCCCGAGCGGCGCAGGACGTGCAGATAGGAGTCGATCTCGGCGCAGTGCACCCACAGCAGCAGCTCGGGCTCGTCGATCCGATACCGCTCCCCCGTGTCCGGGTCGGTGGCCTTGAGCAGGGTGTGGATCTTCCGGACCCGGGCGCCGGCCTTCTCGGCGGCGTCGGTCGTACCGTACGTCGCCGTGCCGACGAAGTTCGCGGTGCGCATCAGGCGGCCCCAGGCGTCGCGCCGGAAGTCGGAATTCTGCATGACGCCCCGGACCGCGCGGGGGTGCAGGGCCTGGAGGTAGAGCGCGCGGATCCCGGCGACCCACATCATGGGGTCACCGTGCATCTGCCAGGTCACCGAGGAGGGGCCGAACAGTCCCTGGTCACCCGTGCGAAGCGCGTCCATCCTGTCAGTGTGACTCCTGGAGCTGCGGGAAACCATGCCGCACTCCGACCGGAGTGGGCCGCCGCCCACCCACCCGGCGGGAAGGGTGTTCCTGGTTCAGGCCTCGGCGACGACGAGGAGGTCGTCGATCGTGCCGGCCGGACGCTCGGATCCGGTTTTCACGACCACCCGCCATACTCCGGGGGCCAGGGACAGCTGGTTGAAGTAGCTGCCCCTGTTGTCCGGCAGGAGGCGAACAACAGGACCGAGCGCACCTCCGTCGGCTCCGAAGAACTCGGCACCCAGAACCAGGTCAGGCTGCTTCGCATCACTGACCAGCCTCCCGGCCCAGGCGAGAGACGCATCACCCAGCGCGCCGACAGACGGACCATCAGCTACGCCATCCGCAAACTCGACACCGCGCACGCCAGCGGGACCATCGGCGAGGTTCTGGACCTCATCGTCGTGATCAACGACTCCGTCTGGACCATGTACAGCATCGGCAACATGCTCGCCGGCACCGACAAACCCGACCGCGCCCAACGGTCACCCGACCCCTTCCGCGTCTGCTGCTCACGAGCCCAACGCGGCCTGCCCGTCGTCTTCCTCAACGACCTCCCGGGCGGAGCCGAACCCACAGCTCGCGGCTGGTTCACTTCGGGTACAGCGCATCCGTGAACCACCCCGGGCGCCGTCCGTCTCAACCACCTGGCTACGACGCGACCTCAGCCGCCGCATGGTCGAAGCCCCTCTCGTGTGACGGTCCCAGGGTGTCCCTCCCTGCACTCGATCGGCAGGGATTCCCACCGGCCGCGCGTAACGCCCCCATGAACGCCCCTCTCAAGCCGCGTGTTCCTGCGGCTTCCACCCCTTCTCGGTCGTGACCAGCACCCGCTGCCCGGCGAGGCCGCGGTCGCCGACGATCTCGACGAGGGCGCGCGCGACGTTCGCGAACGGGAGCGTGGGCAGGCCGGGGACCCTGGCGACCCGATCGAGGAGCTTGACCGTGGCGGCGGGTGCGGCAGGGGCCTCCTTGAGGTTGACCGGGTGGACGATCGTCCAGTTCAGGCCGCTCACGGGCAGACTCTTCTCCGAGAGCTCCTTGTCCTTGAAGATCGCGGCGACGACCGTGCGGTAGACCAGCCGCGCGAGGAACGACGCCTTCGTCGCCGTGTCCCCGACCCCGAACGCGGAGACGAGCACGAACCTCTCGACACCGGCGTCCTGCGCCGCGGCGGTGACGACCGGCAGGGTGCGCCGCATCAGGTCGATGGGCTTCTTCGCACGCAGGGCGACCCCGATGGCCGAGATCACGGCGTCGCTGCCGGCGAATGCCTTCGCCATCGCGGCCCGGTCGTCGAGGGAACCCCGCACGACGGTCAGCCCCGACCGCGGCTGCACCGCGTCGGGGTTGCGGACGTAGGCCACGACCTCATGCCCCTGGGACAGCCCCTCCTTCACGACGTGTGAGCCGATGTTGCCGGTGGCACCCAGTACGACGATCTTCATGATTCTTCTCCTCCTCGGCGGACCTACTCGCATGACCGATCGCTCCGACCTCGCTCGATCCTTGACAGACTTACGCCATAAGCATTCTGCTGAACCAACCTTACGGCATAAGTCATCGCCTTCGGGTCGGAGCCCCTCCTCACCGGCACGGCACCCGAAGACCGCAACTTCAACACCCGCGCGATGGAGGTCGCCGCCCACTGACCAAAGCTCCCGGTGGCGGGTTACTCCGTCGCCCCTCCCGGACCGACCGACCCTGGCGGCCTCTTCCTACGGGGCTGCGGATTCGGTTCCGCAGGGGCCGCGGCCATCCGGCCGGACGGATACGTCGGCCGGCGGTCGGCCGGCGCGACGACGAATCCCGGCAAGGAGCCCACGTTGGCGATCGAGCAGATCATCGGCCACGGTGAGTACCGGCAGGACATCATCTACATTGTCCGGCCGGTCACTTGAGCGAGGAAGGCGAGGGAGAGGCATGGAGATAGACACCAAACGCCGCAAACCGGGCGTGATGGCTGTGCTGCAAGGCCTTCGCGCACCCGGCCTCGCCCCCTGGACGCACCTGTACGAGCCACCGGCGCCGCTGCGACCGGGGACGCCGCACACCGTGTTCCTCGGCGTGTCCACGATCCTGATCGGCGACGGTGACACCGCGATCCTCACCGACGGGTTCTTCAGCCGTCCCGGACTGCTGCGCGTGCGGTTCGGCCGGGTGCGACCCGACCGCGCCCGCATCACCGCGGCCCTGCGCCGGGCCGGTATCGATCGCCTCGACGCCGTGTTCGTCGTCCACTCGCACTACGACCACGCCCTGGACGCCCCCGAGGTGGCCGCGGCCACCGGCGCCCGTCTCATCGGCTCCGCCTCGACCCGCAACATCGCCGCCGGGCACGGCTTCCCCGACGATCGCTTCCAACTGGCCGTCACCGGCGAGCCGTTCACGATCGGGCGCTTCACACTCACCGCCCTGCCCGCCCGGCACAGCCCGGGCGACCTGGCCCCCGGCCGGATCGACCGCCCCCTGAGCCCTCCAGCCCGCGCCACGGACTATCGGACCGGCGACTGCTACACCCTCCATGTCCGCCACGGCGAACGCGAACTCCTCGTCCACGCCAGCGCCCACAGCCTGCCCGGCGCTCTCGGCGGCCGTCGCGCCGACACCGTGTTCCTGGGGATCGGCGCGCTCGGCAAGCAGGACGAGGCATTCCGGGAGGAGTACTGGGACCGGCTGGTCACGAGTACGGGCGCCCGGCGCGTCGTGCCCGTTCACTGGGACGACTTCACCCGCCCCCTCGACCGGCCGCTGCGGCCCTTCCCCGCCTTCTTCGACGACTTCACGGCCACCATGAGCTTCCTGACCCGCAAGGCCGAACGCACGGGAGTCGCCCTGGCCCTGCCCGTGGTGGGTCAACGGGCCGACCCCTGGCCGTCCTGACCCGGACGCTCCGGTGGCTCAACCCGCCGCGTCGACGCGGCGGCGCACCCCGTCGACGAAGAGTTCCAGCCCGAACTCCATCTCGGCCTCGTGATCGCAGAACGCCAGGTCGGCCGCCACGGCCGCCACGGCTGCCACTGCTGCCACTGCTGCCACTGCTGCCACTGCGGGCAACCCGCTCTTGACGAGGTCCCGCTCCCGACCGGCGACGACACCCGGGATGGCACCGGCGTAGGTAGGCGCCGAGCCGACCTCACGGGCGAGGGTCCCGTTCAGGAAGGCGATGAAGGCCCGCAGGACGTGCACGGCGGCGGCTCCCTCCAGGCCGGCCCGGACCGGCACGCGCAGCGCGGCCTCGGCGACCGGCATGGCGACGGAGGCGTTCAGACGCCGAGGCAGAACCAGGGTCGCGGAGTGCGGATACTTCAGGGCGGCGACGCGGAAGGCGCAGCGAGCCCGCGCAGTCCGTCCTGCCAGGACATGGCGTCCATGTCGGGAATCTCGATGCCCTGCCGGATCACGTGCGCCTTGGCGTCGAGCACATCGGTCTTGTCGTCGACCTTGTCGTCGACGTAGTTGTACAGCGACATGGTCCGCACCCCGACCGCCACCGCGATCTTGTGGAGCGACTGCTTCTCGAAGCGTATGCCCGAGCGGAGAACCGTCCCATCTGCGGTTGGCGCATTGACAGAACTTATATCGTAAGTCTAACTTGAGGGAAGGTGAACATACGACGTAAGTGTCGGTCGGCGTCCACGCGCGACCGCGGCCGGGCCGATCAGCAGCCACCCGCCCTCGCACCTCCAAGGAAACCCGCCATGAAAGTCCACCACCTCAACTGCGGCACCATGCAGCCGCCCGGCGCCCGCCTCGTCTGCCACGTCCTGCTGATCGAGACCGCGAACGGCCTGGTCCTCGTCGACTCCGGCTACGGCCTCGACGACATCGCCGACCCCAAGCGGCGCGTCGGACCGGCACGCCACTTCGTCCGGCCGGTGTTCGACCCCGACGAAACCGCCGCCCGGCAGGTCGAGAAGCTCGGATTCCGGCGGGACGACGTCCGCCACATCGTGCTCACCCACTTCGACGCCGACCACATCGGCGGCCTCTCCGACTTCCCTCACGCCCAGGTCCACCTCACTGCGGACGAGGCGCGCGGAGCCGTCCATTCCCCCTCCTGGCGGGAGCGGATCCGCTACAGCTCAGCGCAGTGGGCACACGGCCCAAAGCTCGTCGAGCACCGTCCCGACGGTGAGAATTGGCGCGGGTTCGCAGCGGCCAAGGAACTCGACACGATCGCTCCCGGCATCGTCCTGATCGCTCTCCCCGGCCACACGCGCGGCCACGCCGCCGTGGCTGTCGACGCCGGTACGCGCTGGGTGCTGCACGCCGGTGACGCCTTCTACCACCACGGCACCCTCGACGGCCGCTCCCCCGTCCCCGTCTCCCTGCGCGGCATGGAGACCGTCGTCGGCTTCGACCTGAAGAAGGTCCGCGACAACCACGCCCGCCTCGCCGAGCTGTACCGGCGCGCCGATCCCGAACTCACGATCATCAGCGCCCACGACCCGATCCTGTACGAGAAGGCGCGCACGAGCGCGTAGCGAGGAGGAGTCGGCGTGACGAGCATGCGGGCGGTACGACTGCACTTCCCGAGCCGTGAGCTGCGGGTGGAGAAGGTTCCCCGGCCCGTCCCCGGCCCGGGAGAGGTCCTGGTCAAGGTGGAGGCGGCGGGCGTGTGCGTGTCCGACGTGCACCTGCTCTCGGGAGAGTTCGGATGACTGCTGGGGCAGCACACCGAGCCATCGGTCCTGGAACACGAGGTGGCCAGCAGCATCGCCGGACCCAGCCCGGCCGGGGACCGCATCGTGCTCCAGACGGCAGAGCAGCGCGACGGGCTTCGAGTTCGCCTTCGACTTCGCCGGCGTCGACGCCGTACGCGAGCAGGCGCTGTCCGTGCTCGGCCGGTCCGGGAAGCTGGTCCTGGTCGGGCTGAGCGGCACCCCGGTCACCATCGTCGACAGCACCGCGTTCAGCGCCCGCGAGCTGCAGATCCTGGGCCCCTACGGCTCCGACGAGGCCGCGGTGCCCCAGCTCATCCGTCCGATGGAGGCGGGCCGGCTGGACTTCGCTCCCGCCTCCTCGGCAAGCAGGTAGTCCGCGTCGGGCGCGTCGCAGCCGAAGTAGCAGAGCGCCGGGGCGAGTCGGGCTCCCGACTCGGCGAGCCCAAGGCGGTCGGCGATCGCTCCGCGGAACGGAGCGAGCCCGGTACCGGCGGCGATCACGATCACCGGGGTGCGGTCGTCATGCGTGATGCGGAAGGCCTCGCGGCAGGGCTGGCGACGGGCCAGTACGACATCACCGACGCGTACGGTGTTCAGGTGCCTGGAGCCGGTGCCCGGGTGGGTTCCGCGTCCCGAGCGGGCCGGTGCCTCCAGCAACGAGACAATCAGGTCCACGTGGCCCGAGGCGGTGGACTGCGAGGAGGAGACCGAGTAGGTACGCGGACGGATCGGCGGGAGCAGGTCGAGGACGAAACCGTCCGGACGGGGGCGTGTGGACGCGATGTTGAGGACGGTGTCGAGGTCGGCGTCCAGCAGCTTGGCGGCCCGCTCGACCAGGGCCGGATCGTTGGCGGGCAGCACAGCCAGGTGGTCCGCGGTCCGGTAGGTCTGCCCCGGCGGGAGCACCACCCGCACGAACCGCTTGACGCGCGGGTAGGAGGGCTCGCTCAGGCTCCTGGCCTCAGTGACGTTCAGCTCGGTCACGCCGTGGCGGGCGGCCAAGGCGTCCAGCGGGCCGCCGATCACCTCGGTCACGAGATATCCGGAGCTCTCCACGGCAGCGGCAGCCGCCCCGACGGACACCGAGTCCCCCGGCGCACTTCAGGAGGGCGGTGCACATCCGGTCCGTGAACTGCCTTACGGCACCCGCGAGATCACCGGACGCGTCGCCCTCGGCGCGCTCCAGCAACCGGGTGCCGCCGAGTTCGGCGAGCCGTCGGTCGATGAGGGTGGGGATGTGCTGGTAGGAGGCTGCCCAGTTGCGGTCGCCGATGCCCAGGACGGCGTAGGTGACGCCGTCCGCCGTGTCGGGTTCGGCGGTCTCCAGCCGCCGTACGAAGGCGGCCGCGTCGTCGGTGAGCTGCCCGTTGCAGGAGGCGGCCGTGACGATCAGGGGAGGGCCGACGGGCAGTGCGCCGACGTACGCGTCGAGCGGGGCAATCTCGGTGTGGCGGCGCCCAACTCCCCTGCGGCGAAGGCCAGTCGGCCCGCGAAGTCGCGGCAGGCACCGTTTCTGGGACACCGCCGCCCAGCAGCTCCTGGTCGGCGAGATCCCCACGACCGGCGACGAGATCCTTTCCGTTTTCCTTCAGCCGGGACAACGGCACGTTGTACGTCTCCGGTCCGCACGTCCCGCTGGCGAGCCATCCCATCTCCTCGGAACAGGCGGTGAAGCGTCTCTGCACACGCATGGGCTTCGGCGGCCTTTCACGGGCCGACTGGAAGGCGTACGTGCCGGACGTGCCGTACCGACCGGTCTGCGGCCGGCCGCTCGTCGCGACCGGCGACGGACGGTCGAGTCGTAGAACTGGTTGGGCAATACGTACGACGGCACGGTCAACAACAACGCCTGTCGGCCCGTGAAGCAGATGGGAATCCGTGAAGCGTGCGGTCAGCCCTTGCCGAGCAGCCGCCAGATCTGGTTCTTCTTGGTGCTCAGCGCGCTAGGGCGTGTGGCGAAAGTGGATCTTGGTCGTGAGATGATCTTGGTTCGTGGCGCGTGGAGATCTGACAGACGAGCAATGGGCAGTGCTGGAGCCGCTGTTGCCCAAGGGCAAGAAGCCCGGCCGACCGCCGATATGGACAAGACGGCAGCTGATCGACGGCATACGGTTCCGGGTCCGCACCGGCGTCCCGTGGCGGGACATGCCGCAGCAGTACGGGCCGTGGGGCCGGGTGTACGACTTGTTCCGGCGCTGGCAGCGGGACGGCACCTGGCATCGGATCTTCACCGAATTGCAGGCCCGCGCCGACGCCGAAGACCTGATTACCTGGGACCTCAGCGTCGACTCGACAATCGTCCGAGCCCACCAGCATGCCGCCGGGGCTCGGAAAGGGGGGCTCTGCAGAAGGAGCCGCCCGGAGGCGTCGCGGTCGAACCGGCCGACCACGGACTCGGCCGGTCGCGCGGCGGCCTGACCACCAAGCTGCACCTGGCTGTGGAGCAGCGGCAAAAGCCCATGGCGGTCGTCATCACGGCCGGGCAGCGGGGTGACTCCCCCCAGTTCGAAGTCGTCCTGGGCCTCGTGCGGGTTCCTCGCCTCGGTCCTGGCAGGCCCCGCACCCGGCCGAGGCGGGTCCGCGCGGACAGGGCGTACGCCTCCCGTGCAAACCGCTCCTACCTGCGGCGACGCGGCATCCGCTGCACCATCCCGGACAAGGCTGACCAGGCACGCAACCGTAAGAAGCGCGGCTCGTCCGGTGGCCGGCCGCCGAAGTTCGACCCCGTCGACTACCGCGAGCGGCACGCGGTCGAGTGCGGCATCAATCGCCTCAAGAGGCACCGGGCCGTGGCCACGAGGTACGACAAGTTGGCGGTCCGCTACGAGGCGACCGTCCTCGTAGCGGCCATCAATGAGTGGCTGTAACCATCTGCGCGGCGTGATGGTCGGTGGTCCTCGTGCTGGGCTGCGGCTACTGCGAGAGCACCGGCAACTCTGTGTGTGGAACGGGCTGGGACGGCCACTGCCGGCCACCGCCACGGCCAGCGGAGGCGGGCCGTGCCAGGCGTGGTTGCAGGCCGTTTCCTTGAGGGCCAGTCCGGATCCACTCGTGACTGGGCCTTTCAGGGGCCATCAAGCTCGGATACTGCGTCCTCAAGCATGCCGGGCAGGACGTAGCCCTCGTCCTCGTCCCACGGGATCTCAACGTCCTCTATGTGCACGTGCCACTCGGCTCCTGGCAGAGCACGGCGCAACTCGGTCACAGAGTCCAGTACATGGCCGATCACGGGCAGCACTCGGCTTTCGATGAGCGGCAATTTGGTGGACCCGGCCACAATCTCGTCCGGCTCGCTCCAATCGCCCCTGTCGTATAGGCAGAGGTCTTCCTCGTCCTGGTACGGGAAGGACGACATGCGGGCCGCAGCGATGCGCTCGACGGCGGCTGTCTCAGCCTCCGTCAGTGGCACCGCCCTGCTCGCGCGGTAGTAGAGAGAGATGCTCATGGCCCCGAGCTTACAGAGGGCATGTGACAAGTCTGCCGAGCGGTGCACTCGGCCAGCCGTCAGCCGCCCTGCGGTGTGGCTGACGAGGCCTCCAGCAGTCACTACGTCGTCGGGGACTGTGCTGGGCGCATGTCGACGGACGCCACCTCGCAGTCGCAACGCGGTGCGACGCGTTCGCTGCCCGACATGAAGCCACCGTACTCGTCGCTGCCTACAACGAGTGGGTGAGGCCCGCGCTTTCGCAACAGACCCTAGCCGCGTCGCAGGTCCACTGGTGGATCTTCGCGCCGGCGGTGGTCGACACATTGCTGACGTCGACGCATTTGTCGCTGTGGACAGCGACGAGTTGGTAGTCCTGGCTGTTGCCGAGCGCGGTGACGGGGTTGAGCATGAACTGCTGGTTGGTGGCGCCGTTGCAGGTGTACTGGATGACGGCTGCGCCGTTGTCGATGGAGGCACCGGAGACGTCCAGGCACTTGCCGCTGGTCTCGTTGACGACCGTATAGGTGTTTGTCTTGCCGCTGACCGGCTTGAAGTCGAGCATCTGCTGGTAGCCGCCCTCGCAGTAGTACTGCTGGTACTGGGTGCCGTTGGCGGTGCTGAGGTTGGTGTCGTCCAGGCACTGCCCGCTGTTCTGGCTGACGGCGACCGTGGAGAGGGCGGTGTTGGACGGGGGCAGCAGGGTGACGGTGTAGCCGTCCTTGGCGTTCGTCCACGGAAGGCTCACCGAGGCGGCGTTGCCGCTGACCGTGAGGGTGGTGTCGGCGATGGTCTGCGGACCGGTCACGGCGGCCCCGCTGTTGTACGGGATGCGCTGGACGACGGCGCGGACCTGGCTGTTCTCCACGACGGAGGTGGTGTTGAGCCCCGTCAGGTTGACGGTGACAGTGCCCGTGTTGCCGCTGCTGCCCAGCAGCACCTTGGCGTTGCCCGCGGAGTTGTCCTTGGTGGCCAGGCCGTCGGTGCCGCTGCCGGGCGTGAGCTTGACGATGTTGCCGGTCTGGGAGCCGTAGTAGCGGTACATGAACCACTCGCCGAGCGGCAGGTACTGGCCGGCGCTGTTCTTGGTGAGGAGGTTGGCCTCGTTGTCGTGCAGGCCGGTGCCGGAGGCCCAGTTGCCGCGCAGGCCGTCGGCGCCGGCCCGTTCAAGGCGGCCGATGAACCAGGCGCCGCCGCCCGGGGACTGCATGGACAGGGTGGCGTACTCATTGATCTGGTAGGCACGGGTGTTGGTCAACCCGGCTGCGGCGAGGGTGGAGTTGGCGCGGCCGACGTCGGTGGCGGGGTCGCCGGGTTCGTCGTGCCAGCTGTAGATGTCAGGGGCGACGTTGTTGGCCTTGACGTAGGTCAGATAGGTCGTCCACCAGCTGTTGGAGGAGTTGGGCTGGCCGGCGATGCTGGGGCCGACGATGAGCTGGGAGGGGAAAGCGGCGCGTACCTTGGCGTAGAAGCGCGACCGCATCTGCAGGTACTGCGTCTGCGACGCGCCCCAGAAGCCGCTGCCGTCGGGTTCGTTCCACAGGTCCCACTGGACGGTCATGTTGTTGGCCTTGACGTCACCGATGAGCTGGGTGACGAAGGCGTCGAATTGCGTCCAGTCGCCGTTGTCGCCGGGCCAGCCCTGGCTGGTGGTGCCGTCGGCGCCCCACAGGTCGTGCGGGAGGAGGACGAAGGTGCCGCCGAGGGCGGCGGTGCGCTTGTACTGGGCGAGGGTGGAGGCCCAGCGGGTCTGGTAGTCGGCGAGGCTGGTGGCGTAGCCGCCGCTGTTGAGCTGGGCGCCCCCGGCTCGCATGAAGTGCCACTTGATGTCCGTGAAGAAGTGGTCCTGGGGCAGCGAGCCGTCCGGGGTCATCCCGTAGATCATCCCCGAGGCGTGGTACGTGGGGGCGCCCCCGGCTGTGGAGAAGTCGACGGTGACGGAGGTGTCGGCGGCGTGGGCCGCGGTCCCGGGGAGGGTGACGGCGGCGAACGAGGCGAGCAGGGCCGTGATCACCGCGGTCCTGCGGCGACGGCCTCCCCAGGGGCCTGGTCTGCCGGTACGTCGGGGCGAGGATGCGTTGCGAGATATGCGCATGGTGCGGGTCTCCCGAAGGGGGTGCTGCCTGGGCGCGAGTCGCCCAGGTGGTCTGTCAGCCGCCGACGGCCTCGGCGGTCTCGGCGCGCCGGAGTTCGTGGGCCTCGGCGAGGAGGAGGTAGCTGCTGGCGGTCCAGGTGTAGGCGCGGTCGCGCAGGCCCGTGCCGGTCAGCGCGTCGAAGTTCTCCGCGAAACCCGAGGTCTCGCACAGGGCCCGGAAGCGGGCGCTGATCTCGTCCGCCAGTCGCTGGTGACCGGCGCGGCGCAGGCCGTCCTCGATCAGGACGGTGGCCGGGGCCCATATCGGGCCGCGCCAGTAGCCGTCGTCGCGGTAGTGCGGTGAGGCGGGCAGTTCGGTGGCCAGGCCGTAATCGGTCAGGTGTGTATCGATCCGGTCGGCCAGCGCCGCCGCCACGTCCTGCGGTAGGTGCTCGCCCAGCGCGATGGGCACCAGGTCGAGCAGGCTGGAACTGCTCCAGGTGTCGCCGCTGTGAACACCACGGGCGACGAACCGGTCGCCGGTCCACAACTGGTCGAGCATCGCCGCCTGGGTCGCGTCGGCCGTGCGCGTCCAGCGACGGGCGTCGTCGAATTGCCCCAACTCAGTTGCTACGTGTGCGAGTTCACGAAGCTGGAGAACGAGGAACGCGGCGAGATCGGCGCTGACGACGACACGCTCGGGGTCGAAGGTGGTGGCGTTGTCCCAGCCGCTGTCGTTGCCGTGCTGGTAGTGGGGAAGGGTGGCGCCGGGGGCTCGCCGCGCGGTGAGCCAGAAGTCGGTCCACCGTTCCAACCTGCGGTATGTCTCAGTCAGTTCAGCCCCGTCGAGCGGCTCGGGGAGTCGTCTGCGCAGATGACCGAGGGCCCAGCCGTGGATGGGCGGTTTGACGAAGTTGTAGAGGACCTCGGAGTGGGTGACCGAGTCGGGCAGGGCCCCGCTGGCGTCCTGGTGGTCGAACGGCAGCGCGAACTGGTCCCGGGCCAGCTCGGGCGAACCGGGGGCCAGGGCAAGGGCGTTGAAGCAGTGGTCCCAGCTCCAGACCTTGTCCATCCAGTGCTTGGACATCAGTACGGCGGGCCGGGTGACCAGGCCCGCCGGGCGCACAGTCGCGGACCACACCACATACGCGGCGAGTTCGGCGGCCGGGGTGTCCGGCGAACGCCAGGGCGCCACCGTGTCGACGAACGCCGCGAAGGAGCGCCGCGCGGTGGTGACCACCTCGTCGAACCTCGCCGAGGAGACGTACGGCGGTCGCGCCGTGTCGAGTTCCTCGACGGCGGCCTCCCAGGCTCCGTCGGCCGCTGCGGTGATCGTGACACCGCGGTCGGAGCCGCCCAGGGTCTGGGCGCCGGAGGCGTCGGCCAAGGCGCCGGACAGCACGGTGATCCGGTAGCGGCGCCCGGTCTCGTACGAGGTGAACACGTGCGCGTCGGCCGCCGGGTCGTGGAAGAAGTAGGTGCCGCTGAACGGAGTCAGAACCTGCGCTGCCGCACTGATGCTCAGGCCGAGACCGGTGCCGCGCAGCCGCACGGTGTCCGGCGACTCGTAGGCAAGGTCGACGCGCCCGCCGTCACCGGTCCAGCTGAGCAGACTCGGTGTCGCCTTTACGCGGGCCTCGGCCCTCTCGCCCGTCACCGGGTCGAGGGGGACGAGGCGCAGGACGGCGTGCATGCCGTTCTGGTGCGAGACGAGGTGGAGGTCCTCGGCGCGGGTCTTCTCCGCGAGCACGGGAGAGATGCCGAACCAGGATCCGTGCGTGCTGAACGGGATGTCGAGGACTGAGAAGGCCGGGCCGGAGGAGGCGGCGGTCATGGAAGCGGGACTCGTTTCTCAATAGGGTTGCCACGGCAGAAATGTGACGGAAGGTCAGTCCTTGACGGCGCCGGCCGTGACACCCGCGGCGACATACCGCTGGGCGAGGACGAGGATCACCGCGGTCGGCAGCGAGGCCACGACGGCGGTGGCCATGATGGCGTTCCACTCCTGGTTGTTGTTGCCGATGTAGTGGTAGATGCCGAGGGTGATGGGTTCGTGTGCGCCGCCGTTGGCGAGGGTGCTGGCGAAGACGAAGTCGGACCAGGACCACAGGAACGCGAAGAGCGACACCGTGACGATCGCGTTGCGGCTCATCGGCAGGACGATGGACCAGAAGGTGCGCAGGGTCCCGGCGCCGTCAGTCCTCGCGGCCTGGAGCAGTTCGCCGGGGATACCGGACATGAAGGCGGTGAAGATCAGTACGGCGAAGGGGACGGCCAGGGTCGAGTCCGCGACGATCAGACCGGGCACGGACTGGAGGAGGCCGAGGCTGAGGTAGATGGCGTAGAAGCCCATCGCCATGATGATCCCGGGGATCATCTGGGCGGCCAGGAGGACGAAGTTCAGGATTCCGCCGCCGCGCGGGCGCAGCTTGGCCAGTGCGAAACCGGCGGGCGCGGCCAGTGCCACGGTCAGCACGACGGTGCCCAGACCGATGACGAGGCTGGTGCCGAGGTAGGGCAACTGCTGGTCCAGGACGGCGCGGTAGCCCTCCAGGGTGCCGTTGACCGGGAACAGGTCCGGGGGCGACTTACGCATGTCCTGGTCGCGGGTGAAGGACACGTTCAGCATCCAGTAGACCGGGAAGAGCATGATCGCGGTCAGCAGCAGGCCGAGGCCGGTCTTCCACCACGTACGAGTGCGGCGGTTCATGACGTCCTCTGCTTTCGCTCGACCCGGACGTACACCAGGCCGAAGACCAGCGCCGCGACGACGAGCAGGTTACCGATGGCCGCGCCCGGGCCGAAGGCGGGGAGCAGATTGCCGAAGCCGAGCTGGTAGGACCAGGTGGCGAAGGTGGTGGACGAGTCCGCCGGGCCGCCCTTGGTCATGATCCAGATGATGTCGAAGACCTTGAGTGTGTAGACCAGGCCCAGGAGGAGAGTGATGGCGGAGACCGGGCGCAGCAGCGGGAAGGTGATGTGCCAGAACCGCTGCCAGGCGCCCGCACCGTCGAGGGCGGCGGCCTCGTACAGGCCGGCGGGGATGGACTGCAGACCGCTGTAGAGGACTACGAGGTTGAAGGGGACGCCGATCCAGGTGTTCGCGATGATCACTGACGTCAGCGACCAGTCCGGCGAGGTCAGCCAGTTCACCGGCCCGATGCCGACGGTGTGCAGGGCGGCGTTGACGACCCCGGAGTCGCTGTTGAGCATCCACGACCAGGTGGATGCCGACACGATGAGCGGCAGCAGCCAGGGCACCAGGAACAGGGCACGCAGTGTCGCGGAGAGCCGGAAGTGCTGGTTGAAGAAGACCGCGAGAGCCAGGCCGATGGCGTACTGGAAGAGCAGGCACACGGCGGTGAACACCACGGTGTGCACGAGTGCGGGGGCGAAGGTCGGGTCGTCGAAGACGGTCCGGTAGTTGCTCAGGCCCGTGAACGGGGCGTCGCCCTGGACGAAGGAACGGACCGTGTAGTTGCGCAGGCTCAGATCGAGGTTGCGATAGAGCGGATAGGCGTAGAAGAGGACGAGGTAGAGGATCACCGGGGCGAGGAACGCCCAGGCGGCCCACTGCGGGGAGACCTGGCGACGGCGTGCCGGGGACAGGGTGGCCGCCTCGTTCCGTTCGCGCACCGTCGGTCGGTCGGGCAGCTGTGTCGGGTGGTTCATCAACGAGTCTCGGCGGACTGTCACTTGACGGCAGCCTGGGCTGCGGCCAGCGCGTCCTTCGGCGACTTCGAGCCGCTGAGAGCGGACTGGACCGCCTTCCACAACTGCTCGGAGATCTTCGGGTATTTGGTGCCCAGGTCGTCGCTGGTGCGTCCCTTGGCCGCCTTGACCGCGTCGACCCAGGGCTTCAGCTCGGCGTTCGTCGTGGTCTGCTTGTCCTGGACCTCGGTGGTGGGTGCCACGTAGGACAGCGTTGTGTCGGTGTTGAGGAGGTTGTCGGTGCTGGTCAGGCAGGTCACGATCTTCTGAGACGTCGCGTAGCGGTCGGTCTCGCCCTGGACCGGGATGGTGACGAACTCACCGCCGGTCGGGGCGGCCGCGTTGCCGCCGTCGGCGGCGGGAACGGGGATGACCCCGTACTCGAAGCCGGCCTTCGCGGCGTTGGCGAGCTGCCAGGTGCCGTTCTCGCTGAACGCGTAGTCGCCGCTCGCGAACTCCTGCCAGCTGGTCGTCTGCGTGTTGTTGAGGACCGAGTTCGGGGCGTAGCCGCTCTTCAGCCAGTCCTTCCACAGCGACAGCGCGGAAACGGCCTGCCCGGAGTCGAGCACGGTCAGCTGGGCCCCCGATCCCCAGTACCAGGGCAGGAACTGGAAGGTGCCCTCCTCCGTGCCGATCGCTGAGAACGTAATGCCCTTCTTGCCCGCCTTCTTGACCTTCGCGAGCGCCGCCGTCAACGACTTCCAGTCCTTGACCGAGGCTATGTCCACCCCGGCCTGCTTCAGCACCTTCTTGTTGTAGTAGAGGGCCAGGGTGTTGGCACCGATCGGCGTGCCGTACGTCTTGCCGCCCGACTGTCCGGCCGCAAGGAGGTTGGAGTCCGCCTTCGAGGTGTCCAGCTTGTTGTCCTCGGTCGTGGTGAGGACGCCGGCCTCGGCCAGGGTCGACACCACCGGGTTGTCGACGATGAGGACGTCCGCGGAGTTGTCCTGCTGGGCAGCCAGCAGCGCCTTGTTCGCCAGGTCGCTGGTGTCGAACGCGGTCCGCTTGATCTTCACCCCGGCCTTGGTACCGCAGGCGTCGAGCAGCTTCGCCCACGCGGAGCTCTTGTCGAACTGCGGGTACGGGTCCCAGATGGTGTACGTGCCGCTGTCCTCCGCCTGCGAGGAGCCGCTTCCGCCGGAGGAGCACGCCGTGGTGCCCGTGGCGATGGCGACGACGGTCAGGGCCACGGCAGTGAAGCGCCGTCTGGCGGATGCGTTCGCGGATGTGTTCGCGGATGTGTTCATGGCGCGGTCCTCTTCGTTTTTGGCACAGGTGTGCCCGGGGAGGGGTGGCGTGAGGGTGTCGGGGCCTGCCGAGCGGGGCCGCCGAGTTGTCCGGGCGGCCCTGCTGGATGGGGGAGAGAGGTGACGTGCGGGATGTGGCGGGGTGTGGAGGATCAGTGGGTCAGGGGGTCGTGTCGAGGCCCGCGTCCGGTACCGCACCGCCGAGTGAGGGACCGACAGGCCCCGTGCTGGAGCGCAACGAGATCGGCGGTGCGAGCAGCCGGTGCCGGGGCGGCGCGTCGGGGTGGTCGAGCCGCTCGACGAGCAGGTCGACGGCGAGTCGGCCCATTTCCGCCGCGGGCACGTCCGCCGCGGTGAGCTGCGGAGTCACCGTCTCCGCCCACCGGCCGGCCACGACCCCCGTGACGGAGAAGTCGCGCGGTACATGGCGGCCGGCCTGCGTCAGCCCCCGGTACAGGCCGCCGAGCGCGGCCTCGTTCAGCGTGACCAGGCCCGTGGTGGCCGGGTCGTCGTACAGGATCCGCTCCAGACAGGCCTGGCCCGAGGCCGCGTCGTCCCCGCAGCAGTACGTCCGGACGGTGAGCCCGCGCTCCGCCGCGGCCTTGGTGAACCCGTCCAGCCCTCGTTGGGCGGACTCGTACCCGGCCCGCAGGAGCTGCTCGGGCCGGTTGACGAAGGCGACCCGGCGGTGGCCGAGGTCGGCGAGGTGGTGGACGCACGCCTCCGCCAGCGCGGTGTGGTCCAGGCCGACCCACCAGCCACGTTCCGGCTGTGCGGTACGGCCGATGGCCACTGAGGGGAAGTCCAGCGCGTCAAGGTGGTCGACCCGGTCGTCCTCCAGCCTGATCTCCATCAGGATCGCGCCGTCGACCCGGCGCTCGCCCAGCAGTCGCTGGAACGAGCGGTCGCTGTCCACGCCGCTTGGGGAGAGCAGCACGTCGTAGTCGTAGGCCGCGGCGGCCTCCACCACGCTGCCGATGAAATCGAGCTGCATTCCTGTGTAGTGGTTTCCGGCCGGCGGGAAGACCAGGCCAATAGTGCTGGTCCGGCCGTTGGCCAGGGCTCGCGCACTGGCGTTGGGCCGGTAGCCCAGTTCGTCGATGACCCGCTGGATCTTCAGACGGGTGTCGTCCGACACGGGACGCTTGCCACTCAGCGCGTAGGACACGGTGCTCCGCGAGACACCGGCCCGCTTGGCGATCTCACCGATGTTCACGGGCTGACTCCTTGCTCGTACTGCTGGAACCGGTTCGATGCTCCCGGCGGACGAATGAAGGTCGGAACCGACTGTCGAACCGGTTCGCGTGAAGTGAAGCTAGGAGCAACCCGGACGGGTGTCAACGCTTCGTACCGAACTTTCGTAACGCCTCGGAAACCTGTTCAGAGGTATTGCTGGCCGTTTTCCCCGGTGCTAGCTTCCTCGAACCGGTTCGACATGACGCTCATGTACCGAGTGCCGACCACGACCGGCCGATCGTCGGTACGGCCAAGTCGTCACCCTCCAAATTCGAACCGGTTCGACGACTGGACCCACCCACAACGGCTGGCCCTCCCCTGGTCCCCGCACGCCCCTTCACACCCGCACGGACACCACGGAGACCTCAGTGCGACGAAGAAGTACGGCGGCCGCCGACGACACCGTGACGGCAGTGATGGCCACCTTGCTCGGCCTGCCCGCTGTCGGGCCGGCCGCGCGGCCGAACCGGAACGGCTGGTCATCGGTCTCGGCACGGACACCGGCGCCTTCCGCGACGGCGCGAGCGGCACCCTGTACGGGATCTACGGCGTCAGAGTGCCGAGCCGCAGCCTCGGCGAGGGCATGCACGTCCGCACGGTGTCCGCCAAGGCGCAGGATGGTCCGCAGCACCCGGGTGCGGACGCGCTGGAGGTCTTGCAACCCTCCTCGGCGCCGTGCATGAGATGCCAGACGGCGGCTCGCATCCGGCCCCGAAGGACCCCGGGACGGAGAGCGCGGCAGCGCCGCGCCGGTCGGCGCGGTCGCGCTGCACGGGCCGGCCACCTCCCCGCCTTGGCCGGCGCCGAGCGCAGCGCCGTACTCACCCTTGGAAAGATAGACCGGCCGCCTTCCACCAGGTTCCGTGGAAGCTCGACCACGGGCCGGACGGGGCGACCGACTACCAGGTGATGATCAGCAACGTCCGGGCCGAGGCCCGTGACAAGGCCGCGCCACGCGTGACCGCATCGTCGCCTCGGACGAGCAGCGGCACGCCGTCGACACCACCGACACCCGGCGGACCCAGGAGTTCGCCGACGTCGTCACGGCGACGACAGGCGGGTCGGTGTAGGCCGTGGTCCGGCTCAGCGACATGCACATCGTCCGGTTCTACTTCGTCCGGGGCGACGGCCGGGCGGTGGCGTACAACCTCACCCAGAACGTGCCGACCAGTTCCAGCACCCTGGTCGCGGGCAGTTTCCCCGAGGGATACGACGCCCTCTCCCGGCCGGCCGGTCTCTCACCGGAATCCCGCTCGGTACCGAAGCCTTCGACAACGCGGTGGGTGTGCTGCGCACCCCGTCCGACCACGGCAGGGACGAACAGGCGCGCGGGATGCTGTCCTTCATCCATCGTCCCCGTCTCGGAGGGAACCCGCTCCGGCCCGATCAGCACCAACACCTACCGGACCACCAGGAACTTCCAGCAGTACGCGCGGACCGACCACAACGTGACCAGGATGCGCAGTTGGTTCCGGGTGAGCGGCATCTACCGCAACAACGGGGGCGCCAGTGTGACGCTCTACGGCCAGGTCATCAACAGTGCCCGGGCCGCGGCCTCGCTGCTGTTGACCGCCCTCGGCGGCCAGGGCGGCGTCCCGAACGACGAGCTGTGACCCGCAGCTGAGGGGACGAACAGGGTGACCCCGGCTGAACCGCCCGAGGTCGGTTCAGCCGGCGTCGCCCCTCAGCGGGCGACCGGCCGTCGCTCCCGGCACCACTTCGGCTTCCGGCGCGGCAGGAAGCAGGGTGGCGGCCCCGGCCCGCAGGAATGCCATGGCCCCGTCGATGTCGGCGCTCTCGGGGTCGTGACACAGCTCGCCGACGATCGCCGCCGCGGTGGTCGCCACCATGCGCGGCCCGAAGGCGCCCGGCGCGCTGCCGCTCTCTTCGGCGAACAGGCGGGCGCCTTCCTGCACGACTTCCGCCAGGCGCCCGTTACTGACGGCCCTGATCTGCGGATTCAGCTCGAACATGCGCTCGGACAAATCGTCGAGGTCACTCCGGTTGGCGATCTCCTCGCGCAGCCAGTGCTCGAGCGCGTCGAGGGTCAGCCAGCCCTCCCGCCGCTCGCGCAGGGCCGTTCCGAGGCGTTCCGCGAGCGCGTCGGAACGGGCCAGCGCCAGTTCCAGCTTGGACGGGAAGTACAGCGTGACCGTGCGCGGTGAGACCTCCGCCGCCTCGGCGATGTCGGCGATCGTCGTCGCATCGAATCCACGCTCGGCAAAGAGCCGATACGCGGACCGGAGGATCGCTTCCCTGCGTCGCGCCTTGCTTCGCTCCCGGAGGCCGTCCCGTGCCCCGTCAGTCACCATATCCAAATATTACCACGCAGAGTCAATTTACAGTTGACTGCAATTATGCCTTAGGCTGCAGGCGCTTGGCCCCCTCATGTGTGCTCATCGCACCCAGGGGATCCACGCGTTCCACGGACATCGGAAGACGAAGGGAAGGCGGACATGGCGTCTCGCCTCTACGCATGGGCTCAGCTGGCGGTGACCCGCCGCGGTCGGGTCATCAGCGTCTGGCTGCTCCTGCTCGCCGCGATCGGCGGCCTCGGCATCACCATCCACGGCAAGGTGGCCTCGGACTTCACCGTCCCGGGAATCGAGTCCCAAAAGGCCCAGGACCTCCTGGAGAAGAAGTTCCCGGACGCCTCGGGAGGTGTGATCCGCGTCGTGTACGCCGCGCCGAAGGGCAGCACCCTGACCGAGGCGAAGACCGAAGCGGCCATCAAGACAGGGCTGGGGAAAGCCGCCAGGATCTCCGGGGTCATACAGGTCACCAACCCCTTCAAGACCGGGACGGTCTCTGCCGACAAACGGATCGGCTATGCCGACGTCCGCTTCCGGCAGGCCGCCGCCGACGTCTCCCCGCAGGCCAAGGACGCCCTGAGCAGCGCCATGGCCCGGGCGCGGAACGCGGGTCTGGAGGTCGAGTACGGCGGGACGGCCATGAAGCCTCAGACCAAGGTCGGCGGGCCGGCCGAACTCGTCGGCGTCGTGATCGCCCTCGTCATCCTGGCCCTCACCCTCGGCTCGCTGGTGGCAGCCGGACTGCCGCTGGTGACCGCCGTGGTGGGCGTGGCCATCGGGGTACTGGGCGTGAAGTTCGTCTCGACGTGGGTGGAGATCACCGGCACGTCCACCGTGCTCGCTCTCATGATCGGCCTGGCGGTGGGCATCGACTACGCGCTGTTCATCATCTCCCGCCACCGTGAACAGCTCGCAGATCCCGACATGGACGCCGAAGAGTCGATCGCGCGGGCCGTGGCGACGGCGGGCAGCGCGGTCGTCTTCGCCGGCGCGACGGTCATCATCGCCCTCGCCGCCCTGTCCGCCACCGGCATCCCCTTCCTGGCCGTCATGGGCCTGTCCGCCGCTGCCACCGTGCTGATCGCCGTCCTCATCGCGGTCAGCCTCGTGCCGGCCGTACTCGGCCTGTTCGGCGAGCGGCTGCGCCCTCGCGCCAAGCGCCCCCGTCCCGGCCGCCGCGAGCGCGTCCCCGGCGCCTGGGGCCTGGCCTGGGCGCGCATGGTCACCCGCCGACCCCTGATCGTCCTGCTGGTGGGTGTGGTCGCCCTGCTCGCACTCGCCCTGCCCGCGCGCAACCTGCGCCTCGGACTGCCCAGTTACGCCTCCGAGCCCACCGCCGGCACCCAGCACAAGAGCTACGATCTGCTGGCGAAGGGCTTCGGCCCGGGCTTCAACGCCACCCTCGTCGCCGTCGTCAAGACGAAGGACATACCCGCCGCGGACGTCACGGCCACGGTCACGGACCTGCGCTCTTCGCTGGCCAAGGACTCCGACGTGGCGGCCGTCTCCCGGCCGGTGCCCAACGCTGACAAGAGCCTCGTCGTCATGGCCGTCGTACCCAAGACCGGACCCGACGCCCAGCCCACCACCGACATGGTGCACCGGCTGCGCGACAACGCCCCGGCCGTCGCCAAGGCCGGCGGCACCCTCTACATCGCCGGCCAGACCGCGGCGGCCATCGACGTCGCACACAAGCTCTCCGGCGCCCTGCCCGGCTTCGTCGCGATCATCGTGATCCTGGCGCTGATCCTTCTCACCCTCGCGTTCCGTTCCCTGCTGGTCCCGCTCAAGGCGGCCGTCGGCTTCCTGCTCTCCGTGGCCGCCGCCCTGGGCACCACGGTCTGGGTGTTCCAGTACGGCCACCTCAACGGCCCGCTCGCCATTCCGTCGGCCGCTCCGATCGCCAGCTTCCTGCCCGTCCTGCTGATCGGCGTCCTGTTCGGACTCGCCATGGACTACGAGGTCTTCCTGGTCAGCCGCATGCGCGAGCACCACGAGAACACCCTTGACCCGCAGCAGGCCGTCGTCCACGGCGTCGCCCGCAGCGGACGCGTCGTGAGCGCCGCCGCGCTCATCATGGCCGCGGTGTTCGCCGGGTTCATCTTCAACGAGGACCCGGTCATCAAGTCGATCGGCTTCGCGCTCGCCGTCGGTGTCCTCATCGATGCCTTCGTCGTCCGGATGACCCTCGTGCCCGCCGCCATGGCCCTTCTCGGCCGCCGCGCCTGGAGCCTGCCCCGCCGGCTCGACCGCGCCCTGCCCGATGTCGACATCGAGGGTGCCAATCTCCCCGATCGCACTGCGGGGAAGGACGCCGAGCGGAGTGCGGCGCCTGTGGGGTGAGGCTCATGCCGCCGACGTGGGAAGAAGCCACCGGCCCGTTCAACCCAGCCGCCCGTACACCGTCGGGAGCCGAAGCCGTACGGCGCGGCTCCCGGCGGGTCGGGCGATGGGCCAGGCACGTCGGGGAAGTCCGTGCCGCGGGTAGGAACGGCTCGGGCCCACCGGGGTCAGGAAGGTGCTGCGGCGCGGCGGCGGACCGCGTCGAGGAGGAGCTCCAGGCCGAACTCCATCTCCGCTTCGTGGTCGATCACGGCCAGTTCGGCTGCCGCGGCGGCCACGGCGGACAGCCCGCTGTCGACGAGTTCCTGCTCGCGCATGGCGATCACACCCGGGATGGCGCCTGCGTACGTCGGCGCGAACCCGACTTCTCGCGAGAGCGTCCCGATCAGGAAGGCGATGAAGGCCCGCAGGACATGCACGGCGTCGGCGCCTTCCAGGCCGGCGCGGTTCAGGAAACGCAGCGCGGCCTCCACCACCGGCATGGCTGCGGGCGCGTTGAGGCGCCGGGTCAGTACCAGGGACGCGGAACGGGGATACTCCAGGGCGGCGGCACGGAAAGAGTGAGCGAGGGCTCGCAGCCCGTCCTCCCACGACATCTCGTCGGCCTCGGGGATCCGGATCCCGCTCAGGATCACGTCCGCCATGGCGTCCAGCACGTCGGCCTTGTCGTCGACATGGTTGTACAGCGACATGGTCCGCACCCCCACCGCCGCCGCGATCTTGTGCAGCGACAGCTTCTCCATGCCCTCCGTCTCGGCCACCACCAAGGCCTGACGCACAATCTCCTCCCTGGTCAGCGGCCCACGGCGGGTCATCCTCTGCGCCATCACCCATCCCTTCGATCAGCGGTGCACATCTGCGCCACATACCAACTTATCTCATAAGTTTCAAGCGCTATGAGGAATCACGACACGTCGAGACCTGGAAAGCACCCAGAACCGCCGCCCGCGTCCACGCAAGCACGGCGATCCGGTCATCGACGACGTCACATCGGAGGGCGACCGCGACGCATTGCACGAGGAAGCATCCCTCTCGGACCCCCGTCGTACGGCACCCCCACCCGCACCGCCAGACCGGCGATCAGCAGTTCGATACCGTGCTCGAACTCGGCCTGGTGATCACTGACCGCGAGATAGGGAGCGGCGGCGGACAGGAGGGGATCACCCACGGCGGACATCTCGTCGATCCGCCCCTGGACCTGGTCCGGTTCGACCGTGCCCTCGGTGATGGCCGAGCCCAGTTCTCTCATGATCATGCCGACGATGAAACCGGCGAAGCTCCGCACCACGTGAACGAGTTCCTGGGGTGAGAGACCGAGTTCGGGAAATCCGGCCAGGGCGCAACGGACGTTTTCCAGGGCCGCCGGTGACTGCGTGGGCCGGGTGAGAACCAGAGTGAACGCCTTGGGATGCCGCAGAGCCGCGGCCCGTAAGGCGGCAGCATGCGCCCGAGCACGCTCCTGCCAGGTTCCCGCGTCGGCGCCGGACAGGTCGACCCCACCCAGCAGCGCCTCCGCGACACCGTCCAGCAGGGCGTCCTTGTTCGGTACGTGGTTGTAGAGCGACATCACTTCGACGTTCAGCTCACCCGCGAGTTTCCGCAGGGAGAAGGAGTCCGGGCCGTCCCGGTCGATCGCCGCGAGGGCGGCGTCGATGACCTTGTCCCGCGTCAGACCGAGCCGCCTGCCCCGGCCGCTGCCTCGGACCTTCATCCAGCCGCCCTTCCTGCCCTTGACACAACTTATTCCATAAGTCTAGCTTGAGGAAACGGCGCACATACACCGTAAGTATTGAGGGCTCGTTACCTGCGCATCACCAGGCGAGCGCACTCCCCTTCCCCGTCTTTTCCACGTCGTAACGGAGAACCACTGATGACCAGCACCATGCGGGCGCTCATGGGCGGCGCCGGACCCGAGTGGGACGTCCGGGACGTCGGCGTACCGTCCCCGGGGCCGGGACAGATCCGCGTCCGCGTTCGGGCCGCCGCCGTCAACAGGGCGGACCTGTACATGCTGCAGGGCACCTACAACCCCCGGGCGAAGACGAGCGACCTGTTCACCGCCGGCCTCGAATTCGCCGGCGAGGTCGACGCGATCGGCGCCGGCGTGCGCCACCGGGCCGTCGGCGACCGGGTCATGGGCGTCGCCCTGGGCGCCTTCGCCCCTTACGCGCTGGTCGACCATCGACATGTGATCACGGCGCCGGAGTGCCTGTCGTGGACCGACGCCGCGGCCCTGCCGGTGGCGCTGGCGACCGAGCACGACGCCCTCGCCCAGGGCGGATTCGGCCTGAAGCAGAGCGTCCTCGTCGTCGGCGCCACCTCGTCGGTCGGCCTGATCGGCGTTCAGCTCGCCAAAGCGCTCGGGGCGTCCCAGGTCATCGCGACCACCACCTCCGACAGCAAGGCCGATGCCCTGAAGTCCGTCGGCGCGGACCTCGTCGTGAACACGGCGTCCGAGAACCTCGCCGAGGCCGTGGCCGCCGTCACCGGCGGCGCCGGGGCGGACCTCACCCTCGACCACGTGGGCGGGCAGCTCTTCGCCGACACCTTCCTGGCGACGCGCGTCGGCGGCACCGTGGTCAATGTCGGGCGGCTGGCCGGGGCCGAGTCCACCATCGACCTCAACCAACTGTCGTTCCGCCGACTGCGCGTTCTCGGTACGACCTTCAGCGTGCGCACGCCCGACGAACTCGCCGACGCCTGCGCCGCCCTGACATCCGATGTCGTACCCGCCGTGGAGGAAGGCCGGGTCCGAGCCGTCGTCGACCGCGTCTTCGCCTTCGACGACGCCAAGGCGGCGGCGGACCACATGCGTTCCAACACGGCCACGGGAAAGATCGTGCTGGAGATGCCGGCGTCATGACGGACACCTCCACCCCGTCCACCTTCACCCCGTCCGCCGGCCTCGGTCGGCTGCGGGATCACAGGATCGTCGTCGACGGCGGCCTCACGGCACTGGCTCCGCTGTCCGTCGCGTCCCCGCCGGCGGAATGACATCACGCGCACACACCACTTCCCCACAGAGACAAGAAAGAGTCACCTCATGAGCCGCATCTTCGGACAGATCGCCCAGCTCGGGTACGTTGTCCGCGACCTGCACGCCGCGATGGAGTTCTGGGTCGCCCAGGGCGTCGGTCCCTGGTACTACCAGGACCCGGTGCAGACGGACTGGTTCACGTACCGGGGCGCCGACTCCGGCATGCGGATGGCCGCCGCGATCGCCAACTCCGGTGACGTGCAAATCGAGTTGATCCAGCCGCTCAACGACGAGCCCTCCCTCTACAAGGACTTCCTGGACGCCGGGCACGAGGGTGCGCAGCACGTCGCCTACTGGACCGACGACTACCAGGAGCTCTACGACCGCGCCCTGTCCCTCGGTTACACCGTCGCCCAGGAGGGTGCCATCCAGGGCGGCCGCTTCGCCTACCTCGACACCGAGACGCTCCCCGGCACAGTCATCGAGATCTCCGACATCGGCGGCGCCAAGGGCGAACTCTTCGCGGCGCTACGGGAGATGGCGGCCCGGTGGGACGGCACCAACCCCATCAACAAGGTCGGCTGACACCGCCGTACGAAGGAGAGTACCGATGAGCATGGAATACCCCGACCTGACCGCGCTCCCCACCGACCTGCAGAAGGTCGCCGCCGAACGGTCCGCCGTCAACATCTACCGCATGGTGTTCCACTCCCCCGCCCTGGCCCCCGCCTTCCTGCAGATGGCCGACGCGATCTTCCAGGGAGCCCTGCCGCACCCCTTGCGCGAACTCGCCATCCTCCGGGTCGGACACGCCTACCGGGCGCCGTACGAGATCCACCACCACGAGAACATCGGTCGGCTCCTCGGGCTCGACGAGGCCGGCATCGCCGCCGCCAAGACCGGTTCGGCCGAGGGGCTGTCCGCGGAGCAGGTGGCGATCCTCGCCCTGACCGACCGGCTGCTGGAGCAGCACACCCTGACCGAGGCCGAGCGCGCCGAGGCGCTCTCCTTCCTCACCGCCGGGCAGCTCTCCGACCTGGTCCTCACGGTCGGCTTCTACCAGTTGGTCTGCAACTTCCTCAACACCTTCGGCGTGACGGCCGAGGGCGAGAAGGCCCCCTACTGAAGGCCCTCCGCAAAGCCCCTCCGCACAGCCCCCGCTCACATCCTCCGGGAGGATCGATGAAGCTCGCCTGGCAGGACTCCGATGTCCTCGACATGCCCACCCTGGGAACCCGCGTCACCGCCTTCGACGGCCTGACCGAGGTGCCCGGCGGCTACGGCGCCAAACTCGCCTGGGCCCGCAATCAGGCCGAGGCCTTCCGCGCCGAGTTCGCCGCGACCGGCACTCCGGACAGCGTCGCGACCTGCGACCTGATCACACTGCCGTACCCGACCAAGTTCGGCCTGTTCCGGGCCAGTCGGGCGATCGCACCGTTGCTGTCGATCACCAACCGCATGCTGGTGGTGCGGTGGACGGAGAGCGACGGACGCAAAAGGGTGCTGCTGTTCGAGCCCAGCGATCACGAACTGGGCCAGAACACGCCGTACTTCGCCGCGCTGATCCGTCGTACCCCGGGCCCGTTGCAGTCGCTGCTCACCACCGAACACGGCACGGTGCTGGGCCACTTGGCCCGCCTCGGCATCAAGCCGGAGGACGTCGACTACCTGCTCTTCGACCACCTGCACACCCAGGACCTACGTCGCTGGGTGGGCACCACCAGCCCCCAGTCCGACCTCGGCGGCGTCGTACAGCCCGCCTTCCCCAACGCCAAGGTCATCGTGCAGCGCCACGAGCTGCTCGCCATGTCCCAGTTGCACCCGCTGCAACAGCCCTGGTACCAGCCGCAGACCTACCAGGACGTACGGCCGGACGCGTTCCTCCCCGTCGACGGATCCCTGATCCTCGGCCCCGGCGTCGCCGTGATCGAGACCCCGGGGCACGTGCTCGGCAACCAGACCATCGTGCTCAACACCTCCACCGGCATCTGGGCGAGCAGCGAGAACGTCATCGCAACCGAGTGCCTGACCCCCGAGCACTCCCGCATGCCGGGCATCGCCCGCTGGTCCCGCACCTGGGGCCAGGAGGTCGTCCTCAACGCCAACACCATTGAGACGACCGCCGAGCAGTACAACTCTCTGATCGTCGAGAAGACGCTGGTCGACCGCTCCCAGACCGACCCCCGGTTCCTGCAGTTCTTCCCCTCCAGCGAACTGACCGCCTCCTGGGCCAACCCGGGAACGTCGCCCACTTTCACCCACAAGGCGATCGCACACTCGTGAGGGGGGCCGACCGAAATCGGACGAGGACGGCGACGCCTGTGAACGCCTGCGGCTCTTTCACTGCGGACCTGAGAACGGCGCGGCTCTCCGACGATGCGACGATCCGTATGTCACCGGCGTCCTGGACTGGCAGATGGCCACCCTCGGTGACCTGTACCTGCCGCTGAGACTCCGGCGGCAGCGTGATGCCCTTCAACACACTCGCCGTCGGCGAGGCCGTCAACCACTTCCTCCCACCAAGTCCGTGGGCCACCACTACCGCCTGTTCCGATGGCGGCGGCAGCGGAAGCTCGCGGGATTCCCCGCCTGCTTCTGATCGTCACAAGGCGGCCTTGCCCAGCATCCGCGTAGCCACCGGCGAACCCGGTTCGACGAGCCTCAACGGCCAGTCTCGCTCGCACCGTTGCTGCTGAATCTCGGCGCTTTGGCCGTAAGTCCCTGGGGAGGTTTCAGTGCTCCTTGCGAGGCGTTCGCTGCGCCGGTTCCGTCGTCATGGCCGAGCGTCATCGTGCGGTTGCGAAGCTGTCTGCGGAGATGGTGCAGTGGGCAGCCTCTGCCACCATCAACGCCGGAGTTACTGCGTCCCTTCGATGCCACCCGCGACGCGCTGACCAGTCTCCCTCAGGTCGATGCCCGTCTGCTGACCCCGCGATGAACCACCGCTAGAGTCGCCCGATGACCGCGGACGGTAGGAGCGTCGAGACGAGGAGCCCGGACGATGGACCTGGAGCTTCGGCATCTACGGACCTTGTGTGCGATCGCCGACGCCGGGAGTCTGGGGCGAGCCGCGGCACTCCTGAAGTACTCGCAGCCGGCGATGAGCACCCAACTGCGCCGGATCGAGCGGCTCTTCGGTGAGGACTTGTTCGTGCGTACCGCGTCGGGAGTCGAGCCGACCCAGTACGGCCTGGAGATCCTGACTCAGGCGCGCGACATTCTGGCCCGTGCGGATGCCATCAGGCGTCGTCCGGCGGGGGACGGCGTCGGAGCACCCCGGGTCCTGCGCCTTGCGGCGACCAACTCGCCCGTCCTTTCCGGCATGGTCGTCCGTATACGCAGCCGGAGGCCCGATCTCACGCTGACGGTGAGCAGCATCTACCCGTCGTCGGAGATAGTCGAGCACTTGGAAAAGGGCGAGCTGGACGCCGCGATCGCCGCGGACTACCCCGGAATGGAGCTTCGGCACTCCGCGGCCGTGGCGCATCGCGAGATCGTCAACGAACCCGCGTTCGTAGCCCTGCCCGCCGGTCACCGGCTCAAGCACCGCATGGAGGTCCCCCTCGCCGAACTCGCCGACGAGGCCTGGTTCCTGACCCCCGACGACGGTGCCGGCTGGCCGGGCGTGTTCTACGCGGCCTGCGCGGCAGCCGGGTTCACGCCCGCGGCCGTCCATGAGTACCTCGGTGACCGGCTCCAGCTCCAGGACATGATCGCCGAGGGACTCGGCGTCTCCATCGTGCAGGCTACGACCCGGCCGAACCAGGGCGTGATCGTCAAACCGCTGGCCGGCACACCGCTGTGGACCCGCTATCTGCTCGCATGGCGCCGCGACCAGGTCACGGAGGACATCACGGAAACACTGTTCAGCTCCGCGCACGCGTCCTACCGCGACCTCATCGCGCGGTCGGCGCACTTCCAGGCGTGGGCGGCGCAGACGTTCCATCTGCCGCGTTCCTAGGGTCAGTTACGGTGGCGCCCGCGCCTTGGGACGCAGGGTCAGGCCAGCAGCTCGCCCATCCACGTCTCGATCGCCGACGCGGTGCGCGGCAGCGCCGACGACATGAGGCGGGCGCCGTCCTGGGTGACGACCAGATCGTCCTCGATGCGCACGCCGACGCCGCGCAGCTCCGGCGGCAGCGTCAGGTCGTCCGGCTGGAGATACAGGCCCGGCTCGACGGTCAGGACGTGGCCCGCCTCCAGGACGCCGTCCAGGTACTGCTCGGCACGGGCCGCGGCGCAGTCGTGGACGTCCATGCCCAGCATGTGGCCGCTGCTGCACCACGTGTAGCGGCGGAACAGACCGCTCTCGGGCTCAAGGGCCTCGTCCGGCGTCACCGGGAGCAGGCCCCAGTTGTGCAGCCCCTCGGCGATGACCCGCATCGCAGCGAGGTGGAAGTCACGAAAGCGCGCGCCCGGCCGGACCGCCGCGATACCGGCGTCCTGCGCGGCGAGCACGAGGTCGTAGACGTCGCGCTGCGCGGCGGTGAAGGTGCCGCTCACCGGAAGGGTGCGCGTGATGTCGGCGGTGTAGAGCGTGTCCGACTCGACGCCGGCGTCGAGCAGCAGCAGGTCACCGGGATGGACCGGACCGTCGTTGGCGATCCAGTGCAGTACGCACGCGTGCGCTCCGGCGGCGGCGATTGTCTCGTAGCCGAGGCCGTTGCCCTCGAGACGGGCGCGCAGGCCGAAGACGCCCTCGACCCAGCGCTCGCCGCGCGGATGGCGGACGGCCTCGGGCAGTGCGCGCACGACGTCGGTGAATCCGGCCGCCGTGGCGTCCACCGCGATCTGCAACTGCTCGACCTCCCACTTGTCCTTGACCAGGCGCATTTCGGACAAGAACGACGCGAATTCGAGGTCGGCCTCTTCACGGCCGGTGCTGTCGACGAGCGCGTCGATCTCCGGGTCGACGCCGCGCAGCAAGCGGGTCGGCCGCGCGCCGTTCAGCCGGGCGGGCACGTCGTCGAGGCCCTGGGTCGCCACACCGAGCAGTGAGGAGGCCTCGTCGAGGGTGGCGCGGCGGCCGACCCAGATCTCACCGTAGCGGCGGTCGCGGTAGAACTCCCCGGTGTCGCGCGGGGATCGCGGGCGGACGTGCAGCACCGCCTCGTGACCAGAGGCGGTCGGTTCCAGGATCAGGACGCCGCCCGGCTCGGTCCCACCCGTCAGGTACGAGAACGCGGTGTGCGGCCGGAACCGGTAGTCGCAGTCGTTGCTGCGCACCTTGAGGACGCCTGAGGGAACGACGAGCCGTTCGCCGGGGAAGCGCGCGGACAGCCGGTCGCGCCGTTTGGCCGCCCACGGTGCGATCGACTGCGGGGACGGATCGGCGCGCGGCGAAGACTCCCAGTTCCCCATGAGGAACTCGACGAGCGCTGAGGAGACCGGAAGGTCGTGCGAACCGGTGTGGAGCGGCTTCTTCGTCGTCATACCGGGATCGTAGGGAGCAGGGAGCCGCCTCGCCCCATACCGTTTTTCCGCCGCACGCATAACACGAGGCGGAGACCTGCTCGGCGTCCCGCCCTGACCGTCAACTACCCCTGTGTGCACGGATGTTATGGCCAGCCCCTCCATTGTCGTATCCCTCAGTCCGTTGTCATTGGTCACTGTGAGTGGGACGTTCCCCCCACGCCTCGCCGCTCGTGCTCGAAGCGACCCCCACTCACGAAGGAGCATTGATGCGTCGTCGACCTGCCCTGCCCGGATTCCATCCCGGAAGTCCGTCCAGATCCGCGTCCAGATTCGCGTCCAGATTCCTGGCCGTCAGCCTGGTGGTCAGCGCCCTGATAGCAGGCCTGCTGGCCGCACCGGCCCTCGCAGCAACCGGACAGAAGACCGCCACAACGGCTGCTCCCACGACCACCGCCGTGACCAAGCCCAAGCCGCGCGCGCTGTCGCCGCTCGGCGCGAACACCACTGCGTCCGATCAAGCAGACGCCCAGAGCGGGCGGCTGGCCGCCGCCCATGTCCGGCCGCTCAGCCCGCAGTTGCCGCAGACCTCCTCGACCTCGAAGGCCATACGGCCTCCCAAAGCCACGAAACACGCGGCAGCCGCGTCGTGCACCCCGGCCGACTTCGGCACCCGTACCGGATCCGAACTGGTCGCGTACATCCAGGACTCGACCACCGACTGCATCAATACGCTGTTCGGCATCACCGGCACGGACGCCCGCAACGTGTTCCGCGAGACGCAGATGGTGACCGTCGCAGGCGCCTTCGAGGACGCGTCGCAGACGTATCCCGGCGACAACTCCACCCACGTGTGGCAGCTCGTGCTGTTCCTGCGCGCCGGCTACTACGTGCAGTACAACGACTCGGCCGACGTCGGCGACTACGGCCCGACCCTGGCTGCGGCCACCGAAGGCGGACTGGACGCGTTCACCGCCAACTGCCACTTCATGGACGTCAGTTCGGAGCACGGCAACGTCCTGGGCGACGTCATCATCCTGACGGACAGCGCCGACGAGCAGGCTCGCTACCTGGACACGTACAAGAGAGTGCTGAACGCCTACGACAGCTCCTACGACGCCTACTGGAGCATGGACACGGCCGTCAACGACGTCTTCACCCCGCTCTTCCGCGGCCACTTCAACCCCGCATTCATCAGCGCGGTCACCGCCGACCCGAGCATCATCGACACGTTGAACTCGTTCGCCCTGAACCACATGTCGATGCTGAGCGGGACCTGGTACTTCATGGCCTCCAACGCCGGAACCGAGACGGCACGCTTCCTCGACACGGCCGGGCTCCAGGACGAGGTGCGGCCCATGGTGAAGGGCCTGCTCGGCGCCTCCTCGATCACCGGCCCGACCGCTCCGCTGTGGGTCGGCGCCGCCGAGATGACTTCCGCGCACGACGCGGCCCAATGCTCGTACTACGACACCTGCGACCTGACGTCCGAGCTCACCGCGGCGGCACTCCCCATCACCTACAAGTGCGATGACGGGCACACTTTCCTGGCCCAGTCCCTGACCGACTCGGCGCTCGCCGAGGCCTGCAAGAGCGTGCAGGGACAGGACGCCTACTTCCACGGCATTGTCAAGGACAGCGGCCCGGTCGCCGACGACCTCAACACCAACATCCAGATCGTCGTCTTCGCGAGCCCCAGGGACTACCAGACGTACTCGGGCTGGATCTTCGGCAACAGCACCAACAACGGCGGCGAATACCTGGAGGGCAACCCCGCCGCCCCCAACAACCAGGCCCGCTTCGTCGCCTACGTGAAGAGCGTGGGCGACGGCTTCCCGGCCGACATCTGGAACCTGAACCACGAGTACACCCACTACCTCGACGGCCGCTACGACACGTACGGCGACTTCTCCGCGGGCCAGACGGTCCCGGACATCTGGTGGATCGAGGGCTTCGCCGAGTACGTCTCGTACAGCTACCGGGGCGTGCCCGACACCGAGGCGCTCTCCGATGCCGGGAAGCACACCTACGCCCTGAGCACCCTGTGGCAGAGCACGTACGCCAACTCCGACCTGACCCGCACCTACCCATGGGGCTACCTGGCCGTCCGCTACATGGTTGAGAACCACCCGGACGACGTGCAGGCCATGCTCACCAAGTTCCGCACCGGCGACTACGTCGGAGCCTATGCGGTCTACAACACCGGCATCGGCACCCGTTACGACGCGGACTTCGCCGCCTGGCTGGACACGTGCGCGGCCGGCGCATGCCGGGTGAGCAGCAGCTGACCGAGCGCTGACGGCCGAGCCGGCCGCCCCCTGCCTCTCCCTGTCACCCCGCGGCCTGACAAGGCGGCGGGGTGACACGCGTGCCAGACGTACCACTCGCGCCGCTCCTCCAAGACGGAACCCAATGCCGTTGCTCGAACGCTGCGCTGAACACTCTGGGATCCCGGTGACCGGTCGACGGCACGGCCGTTGCGCCGGGCACGCATCCATGGATCGGGCTTGTCTGATGGGGCCGGCCCGGACGACGGGGCCGACAGGCGTGCGTTCGGCGGGCCGAAGGACTCGAGCGGGGGGCCGGAGCATTCCCCCAGAGGCGATCGAGCGCGACGGCTACCACCCGGGGCTGGCCGCGGAGCTCAGCGTTCAGTACGGGGGCCGCAGCGTTCGTGGGAGTACGTCGTCCGCAACGCCCTCGAGCAGCACCCCACGCCCGCGGCCGCGCCGTCCCGCTCGGAAGCCGACCGGCGGGCGGACGTTCTCAGGAGAGTCAGCGGCACAAGCGCACTGAGCCGCAGCGGGCCGCCCTGCCGAACTCCACATCGAAATGAGCACGAAAGAGGTCGCCAACTCGACAGGTGGCATCGTGCCGGAAAGCGTGATCGAGGAGTTGCTGTTCACCGAGAACTGGCACGACGGCGTACACGGCCTGGTCAATGAACGCCTTCTCCCGCATGGCCGGGTACCTTTCCCAGCAGAGTCAACGACGGCACGGCGTATACGGAAGACCGGTGCGGTGAAGCGGCACAACAGACGGAGCGGGTTCTACAGGTTACTGACGGGCACGGTCGTAGCGGCCATGGCGGCCAGCGGCTGCGGCGCAGGGAATGGCAGCGCAACCGACCCGGACGCCACCTCGTCGCAGCCGGCCCCCACCACCGCACCGAGCGCCACCGACTGGCAGAAGTGGAGTCTCACGCCGCTGCCCGCGCCCCCGAAACCCCCGGCCGACAAGCCTGTCAAACTCTCCGCCACCGGAACCGTCCCGGTCTTCGAGCACCTACCGACATCGCAGAAGGTCGTCTTCATCACGGTCGACGACGGAGCGGAGAAAGACCCCAAGTTCATCGAGATGATAAGGGACTTGAAAATTCCGATCACGATGTTACTCATGAACGACACCATCCAGTCGGACTACGGGTACTTCAAACCACTGCAGGCGATGGGCAACCACATCCAGAACCACACCCTGCACCACCCCGCAATGAACACCATCCCGTTGGCCCGCCAGAAGGAAGAAGTTTGCGGCGACCAGAAAATCCTCACCCATCAATACGGCACCGCACCGCTGCTGTTCCGCCCGCCCTACGGCGCATACAACAACGACACCAAGACCGCGGTGGGGGAATGCGGGCCCCGGGCAATCGTCCGGTGGCGGGAATCCATGCAGATCACCACCTTGCGGTATCAGGAAGCGGGCAAGAAACTGCGCCCCGGCGACATCATCCTCGCCCACTTCCGCGGACCCAAGGAACTCAAGGGCACCACGATGACGGAGATGTTCGGCAATCTGCTCAAGCGCATCCAAAAACAGGGATTCACCGTGGCGCGCCTGGAGGACTACATCCAGCCACCGACTGGGTGAGACCGTGGGGCGCACCTCCGCCACACCACGGTCCCGGCGGTGGGGCCTGCCAGAGACGATCGAAATATTACTAGGCCGCGCCCGTACCGGTACGCGGTGCAGCCCCGCCGCCGCGCTAGGTCATTGGCGGCGGTGTGACTTACCCGCCGCACGGGTGAGCCGACGGTGGAGTGCCAGACGGGCGGGATGCGGGACCGCTACGAAGATCACAAACCGTTCGCAATCTTCGAGAGGAAACCCGTCGTGCGCTTCACTCCCGCCGCCCGCACGGCCGCTGCCGCGCTGTCCGCACTCGCCGTTGTGCTCGCCCCCACCACGGCCCACGCCGCCACACCCGCCCAGGCCGCCGCCCCCGGCGACACCGTGGCCATGCCCGTCCGCGACGCTCGGGACTCCGGGCGCGACACCAGCCCGTGGTCGCCGGCGTGAACCAGATCGTCCGAGCTACTTGCCGCAGTAGAGGGGAGAAAGCCCTGTTGGCTGACCGGGTTGAGCACTGCGCCCGTCATCTGGCACGCGCGTGCGACCATGCGCACGGTAGCCAACTCGTCACAGACTCTCTCATGGCTGAGCAACTTACGTAGGCAGCCACGTTCGACACCCCGCGCCAAGGAGCAGCTATCGCTCCTCAGAGAACCGACACCAATCCGGCCGCCAGCCTCTGCTTGGGCTGTCCTGATTGAACGGCGAGGGCGTCGTCGCGAGGCTCGTATGTGAGCGCTTGCACCGAGCTGCAGGCCGCCCGCCATCCGGCGTTTAGAGACCACGCGCCATCCCCTTGAGCGACTTCCAGACGGTCGGCTCGCTTTGCCGTTCGTCTGGGATGGTGACGCCTTCGCCAGGGAGGTTGCCAATTTCATCACGGGGATTCCGGGCCGACATCGGCGAGGGCCGCATCGACCAACAACTCCGCGATGGATCGCGCGCACGCACCGGTGTGGCTGCTGTTGAGTACAGTGCCGCGTGCGGCAGCGCCGTCGAAAAGCAGCGCCAGTTGCTCACCGAGGGTTTCGGGGTCGGCGACGCCGACCTCCCGTGCGATCTCCGTGAGGCGGCGGGCGAACTCCCTCTTGTACGCCGCGGCCAGCTGGTGGGCGGAGTGCCCCGGGTCGGGCACCTCGACGCTCACGTTCAGGAACGGGCATCCCCGGAACGGAGCGGTGGTTTCCGTCGGCTTCCAGTCGAAGACAGCGAGGAGCTGATCACGCGGGCTCGGTGTCGGTTGGACGGGTGACGGGTGAACGGGCAGGAGAGCGTCCACCACAGACTGCAGGTATGCCCCGACGAGCTCGTCCTTGCTGGGGAAGTGCGTGTAGAGAGTGCGTTTCGACACCTCGGCGACGGTCGATAGCTGATCCATCCCGGTCGCGTTGATTCCTTGCGCCGTGAACAGCTCCGTCGCCGCTCTGAGGATGCGCTCCCGGGCGCCACGCCCACGGCGCCGGCGTACTGGCTGAGTTTCGGTCACAGCCTTAAGGATACCGATCGTTTTACATAGACCGGCAAGCCCGCTACGGTGAAGCCTTAAGTAGACTGATCGTCTTACTTAGCCACATGGCATCGCGCCACCGCGGATGGGTGGTTCGTCGGCGCCGCATCCGTTCGGGGCGGGTTCGGCGCTCCCTATCGCCACGCCGGGCCGCCGTCCCGACACGCGCCCGATCCGCTACCGCCCGCCCCGACCACGATGCGAAATCAGCACCAAGGAGACCTGATGCGTTACACGACCTTCGGACGCCGGACAGGACTGCGTGTTTCCGAGTACGCACTCGGCACAGGAAACTTCGGCACCGGCTGGGGCGCCGGTGCTGAGCCAGACGAGGCGCGCCGCATGTTCGACCGGTTCGCCGAGGCCGGCGGAACGTTTCTCGATACCGCGGACGGCTACCAGTTCGGCGAGTCGGAAGAGCTGGTGGGGAAGTTCGTCGCCGCCGACCGGGACCACTTCGTCCTGGCCACCAAGTTCACCAACGGCGCCGCCCCGCGGCCTGGCATCTCCAGGACGGGCAACAGCCGCAAGAACATGGTCGCTTCGCTGGAGGCGAGCCTGAAGCGCCTCGGCACCGACTACATCGACCTGTACTGGGTCCACTTCCCCGACGACCTCACGCCCATGGAGGAGATCCTGCGCGGACTGGACGACCTGGTCAGGTCCGGCAAGATCCTCCACGCCGCTCTGTCCAACTTCCCCGCCTGGCGTGTCTCCCGCGCCGCAACCCTCGCAGACCTTAAAAACTGGGCACCGGTCGCGGGCATCCAGATCGAATACAGCCTCGTCGACAGGACCGCCGACCGCGAGCTGCTGCCGATGGCCGAAAGCCTGGGACTCGGCGCCGCCCTATGGTCCCCGCTCGGCGGCGGACTGCTCACCGGCAAGTACCGCGGCAGCACCGAGGGGCGGCTGACCGATCTCAAGGCGGTCATCCACACCGAGAGCACCGAACAGAAGACCGCCGTCGTCGACACCGTCCTGGCCATCGCCGAGGAGACCGGCGCGACGCCAGCCCAGGTGTCGGTGGCCTGGCTCCGTGAGCGTGCTGCTCAGGCGTCCACCTCGTTCATCCCGATCATCGGCCCGCGCAACCTCACCCAGCTCGACGACTACCTGAGCGCCCTGGACGTTCAGCTCACCCCGAAGCAGTTCGCACGCCTGTCCGATGTCAGCGCAGTCCCGCTCGGAGTGCCCCACGAGGCGATCACCGGCGTCCATGACGCCGTCCAGGGCGGTGACGCCTCCCTCATCACCCAGCCCGCCGTACCCACGGCCTGAGCTGCGGATCCTGCCACTGTCGGACACCGTGCCGTCGACGCTGCTTTCCGTCCCGCATCGTGTGCACGGTCCGGGGCGGTGCCGTCCGCCTATGGCTGCGGCGGGTCCCACCCGGCCGTCAGAGCCCCGTCGTGTCGATCGATTTCCGCGGGGAGCCGATGGTGCGTTGGCGGTCGGCCATCTCGCTCACCGGTTCGGCGGTCCGCCGCCGAACCGACCGCTGGCACGGTCGGGCCTCGCGTGTCGCGAAAGCTCCTGGCCGACGCATGTCGTCGGTGACCGTGCCACCGGCCTGCCGGTAACCCCGCAGACGAAGAAGAGAGACCACGATGCCACTTTCCCCATCAGTGTCGGTGGCAACCTCGACCGCACGACCGCAGCGAGAAGGAACCATGGAGAGGCGGGGCGGCACGGGCGAGCGGCGCAAGCAGGGTAGGAGCCGCCAGGTGGACGCGGTGACCACGCGCGTCTTCGATCTGCTGGGCAAGCGTTGGAGTGGTCCGCTCATCGCCGTACTCCTCGCCGGTCCAGCGCACTTCACGGAGTTGCACCGCGCTGTTCCCGGCATCAGCGAGCGCATGCTCTCCGACCGGCTGGCCCACCTGGCGGCAGCGGGCCTCGTCGTGCGCGAGGTGAGGCCAGGGCCGCCACTGCGCGTGCGCTATCGCTTGACGCAGGCCGGAGTGGCGATCCGCCCGGCCCTGGAGGAACTCCGAGACTGGGCACTGGCCCACCTCGGCGATCCGGCTGGGGACGATCCTTGCTGACCACGTGAGGAGGGGTGATGAACCCGGCGGCGCACCCGCCGGCACCACGGTCGCACGATGTCGATGCGGAACGGGGCGGACGGCGCTGTCGCTGACGGTGTGGTTGTTGTGTCCTCACCGGTTCCGTATGTTGGGACGCGTGGGCGGGAGTTGATTCCCGCCCGCCTGTTCCTCATGGCACGACAATAGAGTCACGCTCTGGTGGCAGGTCACCCAGAGCGTGAAAGACCGCAGACCGCCACCGTTGACGTACGATCCCCTCGCCGGAGAACGTGTTCATTCCCAGGCGCGAGCCGAGCGGGTCGCGCACCGATCCTTGACGCATAGCGGTTGCGGCTCGTTTGCGCAGGCCGCCTCGAGCAGAATCCGAGCGACCGAATGGCATCCTCAGGTACGCCCGGATCTACGACTATGGCACCGTCGGCAAGGCCCTGGCCCATCGGGCTGGCGCGCGGTCCACCCAGCGCCGTGCATCACCCCCACTCCTTACTGCCCGAGTGCGCCGCCCCGGTCGATGCGACCCTTGCCCAACGCGGCACACGAGGACTCGCTGTCCGTCCGCGATCGACCCGGCCGTCGAGCCAGCATGCTGGGGGATCAGTGTCTACTGAGCCGAGTGACCAGCCAGGAGGCTGAGGGCGCTGAACCACAGGATGCCCGGGTTGATGCGCTTCGGGTGGAGGTTCAGCATCCCGTCGAAGAATTCCATCGGTGTGGGTGAGCCCTGCAGCAAACGGTCCGCGTCGTCGAGGTAGCGCCGCGTGCGGCCGATTTCGCCGGGGTCGTCCGCCCGATCAGGATCTTTGTGGCCAGCCACCACGAATTCCGCTCCGAGCGCTTCCACTTGGTCCAGTGCGCATCGCCACGCGTCATCGCCTACGCCGGCAAATTCCGCGAGCGCCAGGTGTACGCCGTTGTAGACGACGTCGCCCGCCACGGCCAGCTTCAGGCTCGGCACCCAGAGCACGGTCGTGTCGTCGCTGTCGCTGTGACCGACCTCGATCGGGATGAGCGGCTTCCCTTCCAGGCTCAGTCCCTCCTCGCCGACGACCTGCACGTCGACGGCAGTCGTCGAGATCCGGCCCGGGAACAGTGCGTCCCAGAACGGCCCGCGGGACTCCGGAGTGGCCAGGCCAGCCATGTGAGCCTTGGTTCCGGCCGTGGCGCGGACTACGGCGTCGGGGAAGTGTTCGAGCAGGACGGGAGCGCCAAGCCAGTGGTCGCCGTGGCCGTGCGTGACGTAGATCTCCGTGAGGTTTCGGCCGGTCTTCTGTACCCAGGCCAGTACCTCGCGGGTGGTGTCGGTGGTGAAGGGCGGGTCGACGAGGACGGCCTCCTGCTCGCCGTATATCAGAGTCGTCGAGATGGGCGACCACACCATGGGGTCCCCGTTAGGAAGGTTCAGGATGCCGCTGCTCTGCGCGATCGCGGGTGTCACGAACACCTCGTACTGCAATGCGATCATGTCCCTCTCTTTCTGGTGGAGCGCCAGGCGGGGAACTGGAGGTGGAGATCTTTTGAAGGCGCTGCCCAGCGGGCCGTAGCGCGACCGCTACGGCCCGGCGGCCGTCAGAACATTGTGTTGTCGTTGGCGGATTTCTCCGGCACGTCCTGCGAGGCGTCCCAGTGCTCGACGATCTTTCCGTCCCTGATCCGGAAGAGGTCGATGACCGCCCGGCCGCGCTCGCCCGGTGTGTCGACGTAGTGGCTGTGGACAGCCACCAGGTCACCCTCGGCGATGACGCGCTTCGGCGTGACGCTCAGCTGCGGGAACTGTTCGAAGTACGCGCCCAGTCCCGTCTTCACACCCTCCGCTCTGTCAGGGGTGTTCGGGCTGTGCTCGTGATACTCGGTGCCGACGTACGTGTCGACGGCGGACAGATCCTTACCGACCAGGAGTTGGCCAACGTAGTCCGTGACGAGCTTCCTGTTGTACGTGGTGGACCACCGCTGCCCCGGCACCCCGGTCTGCGGCCGGCTGAGCGTGGAGAACATGTCGTTTCCGTTGACCGTGGTCGTCGGCACTTCCTGGAGGATGTCCCAGTGCTCGGCGATCTTCCCGTCCTGGAAACGGAAGATGTCGACGACGGCAAGGCCCGGGGTGCCGGGAACCAGAACGCCGCTGGAGTGGAGGAGAACCAGGTCGCCATCGGATATCACCCGCCTTTCCTCGTACGTGGCGTCCGGGAACTGCTGCTTCCAGGCGGCGCCGAAGGCCTTCATGGCTTCGGGGCCGTCGGGGGCCAGCGGGTTGTGCTGGATGTAGTCCGGCCGTACGTGACGGTCGATGACGGCCGTGTCGCCACCCTCGAACGCGGCCCGGAGAACCTGAACGGCGATCGGCGCCTTCACGGTCCCCTCCGTGGTCAGCACGATCTTGCCGGTGGTACGGCCCGTCTCGCCGAGGGCGTGCGCCTTGGCCGCCTCGGCGAGCGGGAAGGTGGCCTCGATGTGGGCGCGCAGGGCACCGGATTCGACAAGGCCTGCGATGGCCTGCATGCCGGCCTGGTCGGCTTCGACCAGGAGGGACTCGAAGCGGATGCCCCGCTCGGCGATCTCCGCCAGTTCGTCGGGGTCGACGGGTACCGGCAGGATCGACACGAGAGTGCCGCCCGGGCGCAGGACGGCGAGCGAGCGGGCACGGGCGGCACTGTCCAACGAGATCGGGTCGAGGACCACGTCGACGTCCTTGAGGACGTCGGCGAAGTCGACCGCGTGATAGTCGACGACCTCGTCCGCTCCCAGGGAACGCAGGAAGTCGTGCTTGGCCGCGCTGGCGGTACCGATCACGTAGGCGCCGCGGGACTTGGCGATCTGGACGGCAAGGTGACCGACTCCGCCCGCGGCCGCGTGGATGAGGACACGCTGCCCGGACTGGACATCGGCGGTGTCGACGAGTGCCTGATAGGCGGTGAGGGCCGCGAGCGGAAGCGCACCGGCCTGCACGTGGTCGATCCCTGCAGGCTTGTGGGCGAACGCACGGGCCGGGGCAGTCACGTACTCAGCGTGCGATCCGACTCCCTGGGGGTAGGGCAGCATGCCGAAGACCTCGTCACCCGGCTTGAACAGAGTGACGCCGAGGCCGACGGCCTCGACGACTCCCGAGACGTCCCAGCCCAGGACGAGAGGCAGACGGTCGATGGTCCGAGGCTGGGCGCGGTTCCACCAGTCGGTCGGGTTGACACCGGCCGCGCGGACGGCAACCAGGATCTCGCTCAGGCCTGGCTCTGGCCTGGGAAGTTCAACCTCCTTGAGCACCTCAGGGGAACCGTGGGTTTCCTGGCAGATGGCTCGCATCGTGGGAGTGGCATTGGTATTCGTCATGCGTCCAGCCTCGCTGTCTGCCTCGATCGACACCATGGCACGAATGCCAACTTTCAACGGGATCACGCCATGGCGTAGTTCGTCGATTCGTCACGTCGGTCACCAACGGAGCCAGTCCATTCGAACTAGCTCTTCCCAGCCGTGACTTCGGTGTCGCGAGCAGCCGCTGCGACGCAACGGGCAAGGTGGCCTTCAGGTTCGCCGCATTCAGTTGACTGCCTGTGATCGGGTCCGCGCGGTACATCTCCCTGGCTTGGGACGAGGAACCCGGCCCGGCAAGTGAATCTCCGTCAGACCGCCGATCGTTGAACCTCGGCGGAGCGACAGATCCCGGGCCCAGTGAACGCCGGACGGAAGAGTCCGCCAGGAATTCACTGGGCCCGCCCGCCCCCCAGTTGGTTGTGGAGTGCTACCCAGCCACCTGGGCACCGGCCCTCCGCCCGAGCCCGGGGAGATCAACCTCGCCAGAGATCTCATGTCCCCGGCGCGATGTCCCCGGAGGTGAAGCGGGCATCCGAGCACGCCCATCGCACCTGCCACGCACACGATCCCGCCATGGCTGAGCCCGGGCCGATCAGATCTTGATCTTCTCGCGGACCCAAGCGCCGATCTGAGTGATCGCGGCGTCAACCTCCGGAACGCGCCCGGCGCCGAAGACGTACGAGTGCTGGCCTCCGAGAACCACCACGGTCTCCGTGTCGTTTCCGGCGTCCTTGACGCGAGCGGCGAATTCCTCGTCCTCACCGGCGAGGATCTCGTAGGTTCCCCACGAGACGAGGGTCGGGGGCAGACCGCTCAGGTCCGCCCGGTTCAGATTGATCCTCGGGTCCGTGAACGCGATGCCCGTGCCGCCGACCCAGGACTCCCGGAAGAACTCCAGGATCCCCTTGCTGAGTATCTTGTCCGTCTCGGCGTTGGTCTCCATGGTCTCGTTGGCAATCTCGAGGTCGCACCAGGGGGAGATCGAGACAATGGCGCCGGGCAGCGGGTGCTTCTTCTCGCGGAGGCGAAGCGCCAGAGCAACGGCGATGAACCCACCGACCGAATGACCGATGGTGATGATGTTCCCCGGCGCATATCCTTCGGAGAGCAGCCAGTTGAAGGCCGCCTCCGCATCGTCCAGCTGAGCCGGGTACTTGTGTTCCGGCGCCCGCCGGAAGTCCAGGACCAGCACAGGGGCTCCTGCGGCCTTGGCGATATGGCCTGCGAGCTTTCGGTCGACGAATGCCGACGACACGACGGAGCCGCCGGCGTGGCTGTGCAGGAGAACGTAGTCGGTGTTCGAGTCGACCGGTTCGCACCAGATTCCCAGAACTCCGCCCGCGTCCACTTCGCGATAGGTGACGCCTTCCGGCTCCCGGGCCTTGAGATGGACGCTCTCCACCCGGGTGCGCGTCGCGTCCAGCTCCGATTCGGGAATCGCCAGTCCGGCCATCCAGTCCGCGAACTCGATCGCTTCCGGGCTCAGTGCAACAGCGGCGTGATCAGACATGTGGCTCCTCCATGGGGCCTGTTGGGCACACCCGGCCCGCATACGCCGTCCCGTCGGAACCCGTCAGGAACGAGGCGTCTTGAGGGGTGTGCAGCCGATTGAAATGCAATTGCCGGCCCTTGCACGGGCCGCACGGCCAAGGGGCGAGCGGCAATGACGACGCCCCCGAGGCCGTCAGAACATCGTGTTGTCGTTGGCAGAGGTCTCCGGCACGTCCTGCACGACGTCCCAGTGCTCGACGATCCTTCCGTTCCGCACCCGGAAGAGGTCCACGACCGCCTGGCCACGCTCGCCGGGCGCACTGACAGTGTGGCTGTGCACGGCCACCAGGTCACCCTCGGCGATCACCCGCTTGGGGGTGGCCACCAGCTGCGGAAACTGTGCGTAGTAGGCACCCAGTCCGGCCTTCGCGCCCGCCACACCGTCGGGGATGTACGGGTTGTGCTGGTGATACTCGGGGCCCACGTAGGTGTCGATGGCAGACAGGTCCTTCTTCACCAAGTACTGCTCGACGAACGCGGTGACCAGCTTCTTGTTGTACGCGGTGAGGTACGCGGGGCCCGGCGCCTCGGTCTGCGGCCGGCTGATCGTGGAGAACATGTCGTTGCCGTTGGCCGTGGTCGCCGGCACGTCCTGCAGCACGTCCCAGTGCTCGGCGATCTTCCCGCCCTGGAAACGGAAGATGTCAAAGGCGGCGATCCCGCGGGTACCGGGAGCCAGGACGATGCTGGAGTGCAGGAGTACCAGGTCGCCCTCGGAGATGACTCGCTTGATGTCGTACGTGGCCTCCGGGTGCTGATGCCGCCAGGCGGTCCCGAAAGCCTTGAGCGCCTCGGCACCGTCGGGAGCCAGCGGGTTGTGCTGGATGTAGTCCGGCCGTACGAAGCGGTCGACGACGGTCATGTCCCGCCGCTCGAAGACACCCCTCAGAACCTGGACGGCGACCGCCTTCTGGTAGCCGAGACGGGCGTTTCCGCCGTACCCGGCAGCGGAGATCCCCGGCGCTCCACCGCGGCCGGGAACCTGGGAGAGTGCGGCGGCCGTCGAGGAGTCGGCAGCCGCGGCGGGGACAACGCCGACAGCGGTGAGCGCGATCGCCGCGATCGCCGCGGCGAGGGTACGGCGGCGAACGGATACGATGGTGTTCACGGCGCTCTGGTCTCCGAACTCGGAGGAATCGTAGGCGCCTTGGCCGACGGCCCGCATGGTGTCGGTATTCGTCATGGGTCCAGCGTGGCTGCCGCCACCGTTCGCTACCATGGCATGAACGCCAACTTCCGACGGGATCCTGCCATGGCGCACACTCACCGAATCGTCGTTCTGGCCGTCGACGGGGTGTACCCCTTCGAGCTGGGCATTCCCAGCCGGGTTTTCGGAGCCGCGGACGGCCGCTACGAGGTCCTCACCTGCAGCGTCGACGGCCGACCGGTCCGCACCAACTCCGATTTCTCGATCACCGTCGAGCACGGCCCGGAGGCGCTGCGCACCGCCGACACCGTCGTCATCCCACCCTTCGTCACCACCGCCGTCACCCGGGAGGTTCCACAGTCCGTGGTGGAGGCGCTCGCATCTGCGGCTCCTGGCAGACGCCTCGTGTCGATCTGCACCGGCGCCTTCGTCCTCGCCGCCGCCGGACTCCTTGACGGACGGCCCGCCACCACACACTGGGTGGTCACGGACCTCTTCCGCGAATGGTTCCCCCAGGTCGCCCTGAATCCCGACGTCCTGTTCATCGACGACGGGGACGTGCTGACCTCGGCCGGCGCCGCCTCCGGGCTCGACGCCTGCCTACACATCATCCGCAAGGACCACGGCAGCGAAGTCGCCAACCAGGTGGCGCGCATGTGCATCGTCCCCCCGTGGCGCGACGGAGGTCAGGCGCAGTACATCCAGCACCCGGTACCCGAGAGCAAGGCCAGCGGAACGGCCACAGCCCGCCAGTGGGCCCTGGAGAACCTCCACGAGCCGATGACCCTGACGGAACTCGCCGACCACTCCCACATGAGCCTGCGCACCTTCGCCCGCCGCTTCACCGAAGAAGTGGGCATGAGCCCGGGACGTTGGCTGATCCAGCAACGCGTCGACCGGGCACGACATCTCCTGGAAACCACCGACCTGCCGGTGGACGAGATCGCCGGCCAGGTCGGCTTCGCCGGCGGCACGTCACTACGAGAACACCTGCACGCCGCCATCGGCGTCTCGCCGCTCGCCTACCGGCGCACCTTCCGCGGAGCCCTGTCGCCCGATCCGCTGGGCACCACCGCACACACCACTCTGCGAACACGATGATGAACCGGCCCGGCATCGGAGCCGCGCCGAGAACCGGGAACGAGCGACTTGATCACGGCCGACGACTCCGGTGTTGTTCCATGACCGACTTCAGTTGACGCATGGACAACGGACAGGGCGATCCCTGCCCGCAAACTGCGAGGCGGCCCGTTCACCACCGAGTGGGCCGCCAGTGTGCTCACCGAAACGATCGCGGACGCCGAGCAGTACGCCCGCGAAGTTGTCATGCGCCTCGGCCCCACGGGCACCATGCCCGAGGCGCTGCGACAGCAGGCAGCGGCGAGCGAACAGGCAGTGGCCGCCGCGCGCGTGGACATCGGGCAAGGCCAGCGTGGCAGCCGGTGCCGGGAGTCGTTTCCGACTTGCGCGCTTCACCACGGGGTGCAGCAAGCGGAAGACTTCGCGGTCACCGCTGGGGATGACCGGTTCCGGCCGCCTTCTACATCTCCTCTGGACGTTCGCGGAGCTCCTCAACTCACCGCGGGTGAACCCCTCTTGCAGTTTCCAGTCCCCTCACTTAACATTACGATCATAAGATGAAGGTCCGGTGGCCAGATAGAGCGCGAACATACAGCCTGCTGCCTCACTCGCGACCGCGCCGCGTTCACCCCTGTGATGTCCCTCGACGTCGATGCGCCCCTGGACGCCAGCGGCCCTTCCATCACCCCGCGAGCGCGGCGGCAACTCCGCCGGCGCCTTTCACCATTCCAGTAAGGCGGAGGCGCCTCCGCTTCTCGCCACAGAACAGCCGAAGGTCCCTCCGAATCATGTCGAGCCGCGACACACCCAAACCCATCCGTGCGGACGCGGCACGCAACCGCACCCGTCTGCTCGACGCCGCGCGCATCGCGTTCACATCCGAGGCACCGGTATCCCTGAAGCAGATCGCGCGGGACACGGGTGTGGGGATCGCCACGCTCTACCGGCACTTCCCCACGCGAGAAGCACTGGTCGAAGCGATCTACCAGCAGGAGCTGGCCCAGCTGTGCGCAAGCGCCGAGCCCCTCCTCAACGCGAAGGATCCAGCCGACGCGCTGCGCAGCTGGATGGACCGCTTCGCTGACTACACGAGTACGAAGCGCGAGACGGCAGACGCGCTACGAGCAGTTCTCGCGTCCGACATCGTGACCGCGTCACAGACACGCGTTCAGCTCTGCACCGCAGTGCAAGCCATCCTTGATGCCGGTATCGCCGCCGGGACGCTGCGCGACGATGTCCACGCCGAGGACATCGTCTCCATCCTCGTCGGCATGTTCACGACGACCTCGCCGGCAGGCGGGCACGACCAGTTGGGCCGCATGTTTGACCTGCTGATGGACGCCGTCCGGCACCCAGCTTCATGAGGGGCCCGAGCTGAAGCCGCTGCGATGCCACCCTCCGACCGATCCGGAGGGCGGTCCGTTCGAGCGGAGTTTCTGAAGGGCGATCGCACTCCTACTCAGTTCGGCAGCCCGCCGATGCGGCCAACTCGGCCTGCAGACCGGCGATACGCTTGCGGGCGGCAGGGCATCCAACGCCGCATCGATCCCGGCGCTTGGGCGACAGATAGTCGCGAACGAGATCCTCGAGCCCCTGGCGCTGGGCCACAGAGTGCCATACCTCACGGCCTGAGTCCGCGGTTGCTCCGCGACGACGAGGTCGCCCTTGGATATGAAGTGGACGCAGAAGCCTCCGTTGGTCAAACCGGCATCCGACATCAGCGCGGAGATGCCGGAGCCGTCGGCCCCGCCCCGCCTTAACCGCCGGCCGGCCTCGATGATCCGTTGCCGCGTCCCCTGTTGGTCCTCCTTGTCGTACCGCCCCACAGGATCCCCCTGTCGTTCCGCAAAACCATTGCCTTCCACCCCACCCCAGACCTATGGTCTGCCGAATGTAATATTACGACCAACATTCAATTCGGCACCATCAGAGTCAGAGATGAGGCTTGCCGTGAGTGACGTCCCCTTCCAGTCCGCCGTGGAGCAGTCACGCGCACTGGCCGCGGGTGAGATCTCAAGCCGGGAACTTGTCGAGGTCTATCTCGAGCGGATCGCCACCCACAACCCCGCCCTGAACGCGGTGGTGACCCTCGACCCCGAGCGTGCCCGTCGCGAGGCCGGGGAAGCGGACGCCGCGCGGGCGGCGGGGCAGGACCTCGGTCCGCTGCACGGCGTGCCGATCACGGTCAAGGACAGCTTCGAGACAGCAGGGATGCGCACCGTCTGCGGGCGCACGGACCTGAAGGACTACGTGCCCGGCCAGGACGCCGAGGCGGTCAAGCGGTTGCGTTCGGCCGGTGCCGTGATCATGGGGAAGAGCAACATGCCTCCGGGCAACCAGGACGTCCAGGCCGACAACCCGGTGTTCGGTCCTTCCTCGAACCCGTGGGACACGACCCGCACCTCGGGCGGATCCGCCGGGGGCGGCGCCGTCGCCACCGCTGCGGGCCTCACAGCGTTCGACTTCGGCTCGGAGATCGGCGGATCGACCAGGATCCCGTCCCATTTCAACGGACTGTACGGGCACAAGTCGACCTGGCGGTCGATACCCCTCATCGGGCATGTGCCGTACGGCCCGGGCCCGGGACGGTGGACGGAGGCCGACATGGGCTGCGGCGGCGCGCAGGTCCGCGACGCCCGTGACCTCGTCCCGATCCTGCGGGCAACGGTCGGGCCGACCGACTACGACGGCGGTTTCAGCTACACGCTCGCACCGCCGCGTGCGACCAAGCTCGCCGACTTCCGGGTCGCCGTCTGGGGCGAGGATCCCGCGTGTCCGGTCGACAGCAACGTCGCGGCTGCCGTGGACGACGCGGTCACTGTGCTACGGGCGGCCGGCACGAAGATCACGGTCCAGCCCGCCAGCCTCCCCATCGACATCGCGACGAATCACGGGAAGGCCTTCCAGCCCCTGCTCTTCGGCGCGGGCGACCGCACCGGCCTCGCTCCTGCCTCCAGCGCCGCGACGCTGGCCCGGCTCGTCCAAATCCCGCGGGGTGACGCCGGTCCCGCCCTGCTCGGAACCTTCCAGTCCCACTACCACTGGCTGCAGGCCCACATGGTGCGCAACGAGATCCGGCAGCGATGGTTCGAGTTCTTCCAGGACTTCGACATCGTGCTCATGCCGGTCACCCCGACGGCCGCCCCCGCCCACCACAACAAGCTGATCGACTGGTTCGGGCGGCCCTTCGAAGTGGACGGTGTGCGACGTCCTTACTGGGACCAGGTCAAGTGGAGCGCCGTTGCCAACGTCTCCGGGGGGCCGGCGACGACCATCCCGGTGCGCAAGGACAGGAGCGGACTGCCCATCGGTCTGCAGGCCATGGGCCCGAGCGGGGGCGATCTCACCACCATCGAGTTCGCCGCGCTTCTGGGCAGGGAACTGGACGGCTTTGTGCCGCCTCCGGCCTTCGTCTAGACCCCGACCGCTGGACCCCAACCGCCCGGCCCGAGAACGAGGAAAACGACGATGCACAAACCGAGCCGCAACGTGTCACGACTGCTGACGGATTCCGCGTCCCTCTACCCGGAGCGCACCGCGATCGTCTTCGGCGACGACCGCATCACGTACGGCGCCCTCGACGCCGCGGCCAATCGGGTCGCCAACCTACTCGTCTCGCGCGGCATCCAGCCGGGGGACAAGGTCGCACTGTCCTGCCCCAACCTGCCCCACTTCTCCAGCATCTACTTCGGCATCCTCAAGGCCGGGGCCGCGGTCGTGCCGCTGAACGTGCTGTTGAAGGCGCGCGAGGTCGCCTACCACCTCACCGACTCCGACGCCAAGGCGTACTTCGCCTTCGAGGGCACGCCGGAGCTGCCGATCGGAGAGGCCGCGTGGGAGGGGTTCCGGGCGAGCGCGGGCTGCACCGAGTTCTTCCTGATCGAGAGTGGCGGCGCGCAATGGTCCGGGGACGAGACGCCGGAGTCCTACACCTCGGCCGTGGCCGGGCAGCCCATGACGTTCCGGACGGTCGAACGCGACGAGGACGACACCGCGGTGGTCCTCTACACGTCCGGTACGACCGGCCATCCCAAGGGCGCGGAGCTGCGTCACCGCAACGTGTATGACAACGCGCTCACCGGCACCGACCTGTTCGCCTCCGACCCGGAGCGCCCCGACACCTACCTGTGCGTGCTGCCGCTGTTCCATGCCTTCGGCCAGACCGTCATCCAGAACGGTGCCTTCGCCTTCGGCGGCACGCTCGTGATGCAGCCGAGGTTCGAGGCACAGGCCGCCCTGCGTCTCATGCTCGCCCACGACGTGACGTTCTTCGCCGGGGTCCCGACGATGTACTGGGGACTTCTAGGGGCGCTCGACGAGACCGTCGACGTCACCCGCCTGGCCGCGAACCTTCGCGTGGCGGTGGCCGGCGGCTCGGCCCTGCCCGCCGAGATCCACAAGCAGTTCGAGGACCGTTTCGGGGTCACGATCCTTGAGGGATACGGACTGTCCGAGACCTCCCCGACCGCGTCCTTCTCCCGGTTCGGCGAGGCACCCCGCGTCGGGTCGATCGGGGTGCCCATTCCGGGCGTGGAGATGAAGCTCATCCACGACGACTGGTCCGAGGTGAAGGGCGGCCCCGACGCGATCGGGGAGATCGCGATCAAGGGACACAACGTCATGAAGGGCTACTACAAACGGCCCACGGCCACGGCTGAGGCGATCAAGGACGGCTGGTTCCGCTCCGGCGACCTCGCCCGCAAGGACGAGGACGGCTTCTACTACATCGTCGACCGGTCCAAGGACATGATCATCCGCGGCGGTTTCAACGTCTACCCGCGCGAGCTTGAGGAGGTGCTCATGGAACACCCCTCGGTCTCGCTCGTCGCTGTCATCGGCGTACCGCACGACTCCCACGGCGAGGAGATCAAGGCCGTCGTGGTGAAGAAGGCCGGGAGTGACACGACCGAGGAGGAGCTCGCCGCCTGGGCGAAAGAGCGGCTCGCCGCGTACAAGTACCCGCGCATCGTCCAGTTCGTCGACGCGCTGCCCATGACGTCCACCGGCAAGATCCTGAAGCGTCAACTCGCCTGACCGCGACGCTTCCCAGCAACGCCGGGACAGGGTCGACAACCCGCGTTACCCCCGCCCATGTCCACGCGCCCATCCCGATCGAAGGAAATCTGAATGACCTCCCTGCACGGCCACCTGACCCTGCCCAACGGCCAGGTGCTACCGAACCGGATCATGAAGTCCGCGCTGAGCGAGGGACTCGCCGACAAACGCAACGCCCCGGACCACCGCCTCGAACAGCTCTACCGGACCTGGAGCCGGGGCGGGTACGGACTGATCATCACCGGCAACGTGATGGTCGACCGCACCCAGCTCGGCGAGCCGGGCAACGTCGTCATCGAGGACGACCGCGACCTCGACGCACTGACTCGATGGGCTGCGACGACCAAGGACGCCGGCATCCCGACCTGGGTACAGCTCAACCATCCCGGCCGTCAGGCCAACATGCTCGCGCTCGGGCACACACCGGTCGCGCCCAGCCCGGTCACGCTCAACCTGCCGGGCGCCACCAAACCCCGCGAGCTGACGTCCGCGGAGATCGAGGACATCATCGAGCGGTTCGCGACCGCGGCGGCGGTGTGCGAGACGGCCGGCTTCGCCGGGGTGCAGGTACACGGCGCTCACGGATACCTGGTCAACCAGTTCCTTTCCCCGCTGTCGAACCGGCGCAACGACGAGTGGGGCGGCGACCCCGAGCGCCGGATGCGTTTCGTCCTTGAGGTCGTGCGCCGCATACGGTCACGGGTGTCTCCTGGCTTCGCCGTCTCCGTCAAGCTCAACTCGGCCGACTTCCAGCGCGGTGGATTCACCGAGGAGGAGTCCCGCTCGGTCGTCGCGGCTCTGGCGCAGGAAGGACTCGACCTGATCGAGGTGAGCGGCGGCAACTACGAGTCGCCGGCGATGACTGGTGCCTCAGCGGCGTCGACGCGCGCCCGCGAGGCGTACTTCCTGGAGTACGCCCGCACGGTGCGCGGCCTGGTGGGCGATGTCCCGTTGGCGGTCACGGGTGGCTTCCGCTCCCGTGACGCGATGGAGGACGCCGTAGTCACTGGTGAGTGCGACGTTGTCGGTATGGGCCGGCCCACCGCCACGACGCCCGATGCCGCGGACGTGATCCTCACGGGTCGCGCTGAGGCGGTCGTCGCACACCAGCTGCGCTTCGGGATGCGCCGTGTGCTCGGCAAGGTCGCCGACCTCAAGGCGCTCGACGGTGTGCTCGACCTCAGCTGGCACGGCGACCAACTGCACCGACTGGGCGCGGGCCTCGAACCCGACCTGCGCCGCGGGCGTCTGGCCACCACCATTTCGATGGTGCGGCGAAACGGCAGGACGTCCTTCCGTCGCAAGCGCGGGGCCTGAGGACCCACCCGGCCCTCCGGGCAGGGCGCGGCAGAGTGGGAGATCAGGTCGGCGACGGGGCCGACTGAACTGTCGTATGCCGTCGAGCCGCGTCGGCGAAGGCCTCGAAGAGACGACCGACCGCCGCGATGTCGCCGCCTGTCGTAAGGCGGCCGGAGCTGACGGCGTCGGACGGCGTCTCACTTCCAAGGGACAGCGCGATGAACGTTCCCGCATCGCAGGCGATCATGGAGGGGGACGACGCGGGTGACGGTCCGGACCGGACCCGGAGGACTCCGTCGCTGACGGTCATGGAGAACCTTTCGCCGGCATCGACGTCGCACTCAAGGGCGAAGTCGGCCAGGCGACCGGGATCCGTCGCCTCGGTCATGCACAGCGCCACCATGTCCGGACGGGCGGTAGAGGGGTCAACGCCGTTGCCCATCAGGCCCAGGCCCCAGAGTCCGAGTCCGATGATCGGGGTTCTCAACCCTTCGCCGAACTCGGTCAGGGTGTACTCCGACGTCGGCTCGGCCTTGGAGACGACGCCGATCGTGTGCAGGGTTCGAAGCCGGTCGGTGAGCCGGTTCGGGCCGATCGACGGCATGCGGCCGAGGATCTCGGTGAACCGCTTCGGGCCCAGCAGGAGTTCGCGGAGGATGAGTACGGTCCACCGCTCGCCCAGCACGTCCATCGCCGTGGCGAGTGGGCACGCCTGCCCGTACCTGCGTGTCGCTCCCATGTGGTCCACCCTACTGGCTTGCCCTGAAGACGCTTCGGCCGTGTTGTCCGCGTACCAGGTCAATGTGTCACCACGGCCCCAGCGCCCGACGAAGCGCACCATCGCGGGTCGGGCTTGCTGCTTGTGAACAGGATGTCCGCACCCGCCGTCACTTCGCGAACGCGGGAGGCCGTTGGTACCCGTCGAGTTCGGCGCCGACCAGCGCGGCGAACTCGACGGTCGTAAGGTCACCGCCGGCGGGGCCCATGGCCTGGACGCCGACCGGCAGCCCGGCGGCGTTGCGTTTCACGGGTATGGTCGTGGCCGGTGTTCCGGCGATGTTGGCGATCGCGTTCCACTTGGTCTGGTCCCAGTACGACCGCTTCGATCCGTCCACGTCGAAGTGACGCCCGAACCGGTCGATGAGCTTGCCGTGATGCGGTGGCGCGGCTGTTGGCGTCACCGGCATCAGAACGACGTCGAACTCGTCGTAGAACTCCTGCCATCGTTGCCTGATCTCATGACGAGCCGCGTCCGCCTTGAGCCAGGAGTAGTGCGACTGGAAGGTACCTCGGAGCGCGGCAAGGGCGTCCCCGCGCGGATGCTGGAGCAGACGGGCCGCCAGTCCTGCCGCGAACCTCGGTGTGATTCCGGTGCGGTCGACCCCGAACGCGGCGTAGACGAGCGGTTCGAACGCCCGGTGCGATGTCGCGATGTCGACAGGAAGTGAGGTCGGCTGAATCGTCACCTTGGCGCCGCCGGCGCGCAGGACCGCGATGACATCCTGGATCGCACCACTGACGTCGGTGTCGATCGGGCACGACGGATCGTCGTACCAGACCGCGACCCGGAAGTCGGAAAGTCGGCGCGCTCGCGGCGGGGCGAGCGTGTAGGAGAATCCGCCGTCGCGAGCCATCGGGCCCGTGGTCGCAACAAGGATCGGTGCAAGGTCCCGGGCGTCTCGCACCTGTGCTCCCGGACATGCAAGATCCATATCAGCCCATCGGCCGGTACCCGGACCGTTGGGGATGTGGCCCACCAGCTGGATCGAACGCCAGGTCGCCTTGTGACCGTAGAGCCCGTTGAAGTGTGCCGGGATGCGCGTCGATCCTCCGATCTCCGAGCCGAAGTCGAAGCCCGCCAATCCGACGGCCGTCGCCACCGCGCCTCCGCCTGCCGAGCCACCCGATGTCCGGGTGAGGTCCCAGGGGTTGTTGGTCGGTCCGAAAACCGGGTTGTCGGCCTGCACGTCCTGGTTGCCCGGAGGCATGTTCGTCTTGCCGATGATGATGGCGCCCGACCGGCGCAGGCGGCTGACCGCCTCCGCGTCCTGCCGCGGTACGTTGTCCGCCAGGTCCTTGCGGCCGCAGACCGTTCGCATACCCGCGGTCTCATAGCTGTCCTTGACGGTGATCGGCAGGCCGCCGAGAACCCCGCGGTCCTCTCCCCGCGCACGAGCGGCGTCCGCCGCGTCGGCTTCCTCCCGGGCGCGGTCGGCATCAAGTGTCACGATCGCGTTCAAGGTCGCGTTGTGGACCTCGACGCGCTGCAGATAGACCTCCAGCAACTCGCGGCTCGTTATCTCTCCTGAGCGAAGAGCCTTGAGCTGGCTGGTAGCCGAGGTGAAGGGCAGATCAGACATTGCTGCCTCCGATTTTTTGGTTCGCGGACTCGGCGAGGTGCGCGGGTCCGTATTGAGGTGTGGTCTCGACAGCCACCCCGGCTCACCGCGCCTCGAGCTTGCGGAGAAGCGCGCGCACCTTGCGATCACCTGCCATGCGCGCGTCGATCGCAGGGTTGATCACCCCTCGAAGGACGGACAGCGGGGTCCAGCGGGCCGGCTGGATCACGCGGGGTGAACGGTGCTCAATGGCATTGACGATGGCTTGGGCAGCCTCGTCCGGCTCGATGCGCTTGAGCAGTGATCGCGGAGAGTTCCTCGCCAGAAGCTCGGCGATGGTCGGATCCTCGTCGACACCGTGTTTGATCATGTCCGTCTGGATGAGCGAGAAGTAGGCGGTGGTGGCAGAGGCACCATGCTGGGCGAGTTCCACTCGCAGGCCGCGTCCGAGTTGCTCGACCGCGGCCTTGCTCATCGCGTAGGGAATCGCCCCTGTGCCATTGAGGAAGGCGAATACCGAACTGATCAGTACGATCTGCCCCTGGTTGGCGACGATCTGTTCCATCGCCGCGTTCACGGTGTTGATGACACCGTTGACGTTCACGGCCAGCACCTTGTCGATCGCGGGCGCGGGCATGGTGCGGAGCGTGGATCCACGCCCCATGACGCCGGCGTTCGCTATCGCAATGTCGACCCGGCCGAACCGCTCACACAGCCGGCCGACAGCATCATGAAGTGCGTCGCGGTCGCAGACGTCTGCCGTGACGCCGACAACGCCGGACGGTGAGAGGCGTGCTGCGATCTCCGACGTCTGTGGGTGCAGATCCACGATGCCGACGCGCGCTCCGCGCGCGATGAGGGCCCGAGCCGTCGCGCTGCCGAGCCCGCCGGTACCGCCGGTGATGAGTACGACCTTGCCGTCGAGTTCATAAGTAGTCATGCGGGTGCCTCGTCATCAGTCATGGGGAGGGTTCGTCCGCATTCACGTCCACGTTCAGTGCGGCGAGTCCGAATTCGGGGCCGAGCGAGGGGACTTCGCGCTCCCACGCCGGCATGCTCGGCTCGAGCGCGGAGGCGACGAGCCGAAACCATGTGTCAAACGCACTCACAACGGCGTTTTGAGAGGTGCGGCCACAACAGGACGGCGCGAAACGTCGACCTTGTCGCTGTATCTGGCTACGCATTGCCTAGCGCAGCGCCGCATCGATCAGGATTGACCGTTGTTCATAAAGCGCCCGAGGGTTCGCGGCGTCGAGCGGTGGATGCAGGAAAGCCATCTCCGGTGTCACGAGCCGTTGCGGTGTCGAACGAGGCCGGATGGGCGCTGCTGACTCTCGCCCCGCGGCCACACGTCATGCCGGGCTTGTCACTGAGCGACGTCGCGGAGACGGCAACGTACGGAAAGTCCTGATTCCACTCGCGCTGAGGGAGCAGTACGCGCCCGGTCCGGATGAGCCCGCCAATGTTTCCCTCAGTTGTTCGACTGTGGGCATCCGCTGATTCCGCAGCGACCGGATTGCGGTCCGCCGCTCCAGCGTGGGCCACCACAGCGTCGATGCCCCTGTACGCAAACGAGGCAACCCCGACTGAGTCCTCGGGCTGCTCGCCGTATGGAGCCTGTCCTGAGCCCCTGGGGAAGACCTCCCAAGAGGCCCAACCGCGATCAAGTCCCACAAGGCTGACGTTGGCGCCGCGGCTTGTCATCACACCAGCCATTGCAGTGCCCGCACCGCGCATCGCGCCCGCTGTGAGCGCACGTTGACCACCCAGCGACGCCTTCGTCATGGAGCGGACACTAGCAAGAGCTATATAAAACGTATAGTGAAATGCTGGCTCTCGTGCGACGGTGTTCAAAGTTGCCAGGGGCTCTCATCGGCACGCAGGGTCGCCCGGCCGACCGAGTCGTCGGCCAGCCGGTCGGGCGGCCTCGCCCTGAACCGGTTGGCGAATGAGAGGGACCGGCCGCCTCTTGGGGCATCCGTGCGGCGCATGACCTCCACCACCATCACCACCAGGACCGCGCGCGCTGTCCAAAGCAAGACGTTGCCCGTCCGGCAGCCACGAGGTGTCACGGTCCGACACATGAACGCCCCCGGGAGTGACCGCTCCCTCGGAACGCCCCAGGCAAGGGATTAGGGCCCTTTGGTGGCTCGAGGTTGCGAAACCGATCCGCGCACCAATGCGCCCTGGTGGCGGTGCACCGAGTCCAACTCACCGTCTCTTTCATGTGACTGTCGCGCGCACAGGTCGGTAACGCGGCAGACCACCCGGCTCATACTCACGTCGCATTTTCAAGAGGTCGGCGCCCTGCTACATGTTGATCATGTGCCCTGCGAGGCCGTGGACGGCTTCCTTGACCGCCTCGCCGAGGGTGGGATGGGCGTGGACGTTGCGGGCGACCTCGTGGACCGTAAGGTCCCACTGCTGCGCCAGAGTCAGCTCGGGGAGAAGTTCGGTGACGTCGGGGCCGATGAGGTGGGCACCGAGGAGCTCGCCGTACTTGGCATCGCTGATCAGCTTCACGAAGCCGGTCGCATCGCCCAGGCCGTGGGCCTTGGCGTTCGCGGTGAATGGGAACTTGGCGACCTGGACATCGAACCCCTTCTCCCTCGCCTGGGCCTCGGTGTAGCCGAAACTGGCGATCTGGGGCTGGCAGTAGGTGGCGCGCGGGATCATCGCGTAGTCGAGTTCCATGGTCTCGGCGGCGGCGAGGGTCTCGGCGGCAATCACACCCATCGCCTCGGCGGCGTGCGCGAGCATCAGCTTGGCGGTGACGTCGCCGATTGCGTAGATGTGCGGGACGGAGGTGCGGCACCGTCCGTCGACGTCGATCGCGCCGCGCTCGGTGACCGTCACACCAGTGTTCTCCAGGCCGTAGCCGGTGACGTTCGGCGCGAAGCCGATCGCCTGCAGGACCTTGTCGGCCTCCAGTACCTGCTGGGAGCCGTCCTTGCCTATGACGGTCACGCGGACCTGCGGACCGGACTCGTCGATCGACTCGACGCGGCTCGAGGACAGGACGTCGATGCCCAACTTCCGGTACTGCTTGGCCAGTTCGGCAGAGACCTCGGCATCCTCCAACGGGGCCACCCGGTCCAGGAACTCGACGATGGTGACCTTCACGCCGTAGTTGTTCAGGACGTAGGCAAACTCGATGCCGATCGCACCAGCGCCCGCGATCACAATGGACTGCGGCAGGTCCTCGGCAAGGATCTGTTCCTCGAACGTCACCACCCGGGCGGTACGGCGAGTGCCCGGCAGCAGCTTCGGGGTGGCGCCGGTGGCGATGATGCAGTGGTCGAAGCTGATGGTGCGGGTGTCGCCGTCATAGTCGGCCACTTGGAGCGTGTGCGGGTCAAGGAACGTACCGCGGCCGCTGATTTCCGTGATCTTGTTCTTCTTCATCAGGTAGTGGACGCCCTTGACCCGACCGTCCGCGACCTTCCGACTACGGCGAAAGGCTTCCCCGTAGTCGAAGGAGACCTGCCCGTCGACCTTGATGCCGAAGGTCTTCGCCTCGCGCGTGAAGATGTGGGCGAGTTCGGCATTGCGCAACAGGGCCTTGGTGGGGATGCAGCCCACGTTCAGGCAGACGCCACCCCAGTACTTCTCCTCGACGACCGCGACACGCTTGCCCAGTTGGGCGGCCCGGATGGCGGCGACGTAGCCGCCGGGGCCCGCGCCGAGTACGACGACGTCGAAGCGCTCACCCTGCTCGTCCATGGACGGTTCCTTTCCGCTGGGGCAGCCGACTCCTCACGAGGGGCCGACTCGCTCCCGATCGAACAACCTGTGCATCACATCAACAGCGATGGCTTCCGCCACCGCCCGCCGCACGGAGACCGCCGATGGTCCCCGAACGTCCGTTTCAGCGCCCCGATGCCATGATCTATGCCCGCGCAGCAATCATCGAAGGCGAGCCGACGCCTCGTCGACTTCGTGTACTCCGGCCTCGGCGGCACCGAGCCTGAGGGTGTCGAGTCCGAGGGCCGCGACCGGTCCGTGCGCGCCGGGTTTGAGGACGGCATCCGGCGCCGCCGCGTGGACGGCCCCCCAGGCCAGCAGGGATGCCGTCATCTCGTACGGATCCGGCCCGGTGAGGGCCGTCGTGGCCAGCGGCCGACCGTGGCCGTCGCGGGCGACAGCGATCACCAGGGAACGGCCGTCGGGGTCCGGTTCGCGTTGCGATCCAGGGAGCCGCTCGGACCACCGCGCCAACGCGGCCCGTACCTTCGCCGAGCGCAGCAAGGGTGCCTGAAGCGAGGCGGCGATCTGTACCGGACGGGTCCACCGCCCGAACCAGCCCAGCCCCACCTCGACACTCTCCAACTGGGGGAAGACCACCGGCAGTCCGAGATGCTCCGTGCCCGGGACGGTGATGGCCGCACGTTTCACACCGGCGTAGCGGAAAGTGCGGACACGCTTGGCGGCACGCTCGTCGACCAGGCGGGAAGGACCCTCGGGGTGTGAAGCGCGGTAGGCGAAACCGTCCTCGGCCGCTGCGCCGACCAGCGTCTGCCGTGTGCCTCCCGTGGTCAGGGTGTAGGCGTCGCGCAGGGTGCTCCGGTAGAGCAGTTCGTCGCCGTGTCCCGAACGGGTGACGAAGTAGCCGATCTCGACATGGCGGGCCCGCAAGCCTGCCTTCTCCAGAGCCAGCGCGCCGGCGAGGTTGCCCGGCACATAGTCGTAGCCGAAGGCGGGCACGAGGGTGGCTCCCCGGGTGGCCGCGAGGGAGTCCAGCTCGGCAAGGACGCGGCGGGCGAAGGTTCCCTCTCCCGTGGAGTCGAAGTAGTGCGCCCCTGCCCGCGCAGCAGCTGTCACCGTGGCCATACCGAGCTGCATGAACGGCCCGACCGTGGAGACGACCATATCGCTGGGCTCCAGGAGGCGCGTGAGGTCGGCCGCCGAAGTGACGTCGACCTCGACCACCGGCAGCTCCGCCCCCAAGCGGTCCGCGAGGGCCAGCATCTTGGTCCGGTTCCGTCCGACCAAGGTCGGCTTCTCACCTCGCGCGAGCAGTTCCCGGAGCACTCGCTGCCCGGTGTACCCCGTTGCGCCCAGCAACACGATCCTGCGCTCTTCCACGGCTCCGCCTGCCTTCCGGAGGGCACTGTCGTAACGACCATCGACCGACCGCGAGTCATTCACTGACCCCAGGTCATTGAATATACGATGGTGCGCATGCGAGGGCCAAACCGACGACAGATGTACGCAGAGCAGACCCGGGCGGATCTGGTGGCGGCCGCGCGCAAGCTGCTCGTCGACAACGGGTTCGCCGACACATCGGTCGAGGCCATCACCGGGACGGCGCTGGTGAGCAAGGGCACCTTCTACCACCACTTCCCGGACAAGAAGGCGATGTTCGCCGAGCTCTACACAGAGCTGATTCAGCAGGTCGGGGCGCTGTGCGACCTGACGTCCGAGGCGGTCCGTGCCACGCCGGACGACCCCGCCATGACCGCGGTGGCCAACCTCACACACGCCTTCCTACGACGGACCATCGACGACCCCTTGCACCGTGAGCTGATGGCCCAGGCACCCTCGGTCCTGGGAGAGCAGTACCGGCACATCAACGAAACTGTCGCCCAGCCGCCGATCGAACGGCTGCTGACCGTTTTGACTGAACGCGGCGATCTGCAGCCGGACGTTCCCGTCGCCACGGTCGCCCGGCTGCTGTTGGCCGGCCTGTGCGAGGGCAACCAGATCATCGCCGCCGCGACGGACCGGGAGGACGCCCTGACCAGGACGTTCCGCGCGATCACCCTGTTGATGTCGGGCCTGGCGGCCGACGGCACCAGCGCCCACAGCTGACCTGAGCTGAGGGCTCGTGGACGGCGCCGCCGGACAGCCGCCTTCTTCGGCCCGCATGACCGCGTCGCTACTGTGCCGTCCTCGTCCTCGATATCGCGGACCAGGTCGATAGCCCGGCCCGGGGTCGCGAGTCGAACGTCGGGAGTCTCGCCGACGGAATAGAAACGAGCGGTGTCGACACCGGCGGCGCACCCACACGCGCAGCCGCTCGCGCACCTTGCCCTCGGTTCCGCCGATCGGCGTGGTCGCCAGCACCATCTCATCGGCGACCAGGCCAAGCGCGCAGTCCCGTTCCCCGGTCTGCCAACGTGTCCGAACCTCAGCTGTCACCTCGGCCTATCACCGCAGAACTGGCTCCGTCTGGTACGGCCGTTTCTCCAGCAGCCCCCTCCTCCACCACCCGACGCAGCCGGTCCATCAGTGCGTCAACGGCGGTCCCCATCGACTTCTGGAACGCGTCGAACCGCAGGATCCCGTAGAAGATCGACCGGTGCGCGCGCCATCTTGTGTTCCAGCAATAACGAAGTTATGTTGCCGCCATGAAACGTGACTTGCTGGGCAGAAAGCTGGTTGTCACCGGAGCGGCACGCGGCATCGGCGAGAAGGTCGCCCGCCAGGCCACCGCTCGAGGCGCTCGTGTGACCCTGATCGGCCTGGAACCCGATCGGCTGCGCGACCTCGCCGATGACCTGGGCCCCACCGCCTCCTGGCGTGAGGCCGATGTGCGTGACGGCGCCGCTCTACGGTCGGCGATCGATGCGGCTGCAGAGGTGATGGGCGGCATCGACCTCGTCGTCGCCAATGCCGGCGTGGTGGCGTACGGGACGGTGCGACAGACGGACGAGGCGTCGTTCGAGCGGGTCCTGGACATCAATCTGAACGGCGTGTTCCGCACCCTCAAGTACGCGACACCCCATCTGGAGCGCAGCCGGGGCCACGTGCTGGTCGTGGCGTCCGCACTGTCGTTCATGCCGTTGGCAGCAATGGCCTCCTACGGCGCGAGCAAGGCCGCGGCCGAACTGCTCGCCCTGACCTACCGTCAGGAGGTGGCGCACCTCGGCATCACAGTCGGCCTTGTACACCCCTCCTGGATCGACACGGACCTCGTCCGGGGCGCCGAGGTGGACCTCCCCTCGTTCCAGGACCTGCGTCAGCGGCTGCCCTATCCGGGAAACGTCACCACGAGCGCCGACCGGGCGGCTGCCGCGATCGTCGACGGGCTCGTGCGCCGACGCAGCCGCGTATACGTCCCGCGCGCAGTCCTCGTGGCCAACTGGGCGAAGGCGGCGCTGAACTCGCCGCTGGCCTGGCCCTGGGCGAGGCGCTTCGCGGCCCGGGCGGTTCCGTCCCTCGAACGGGAGGTCGCGGCGCTGGGGAGGCATGACCAACTCACGCCGGGTACCGATACTCCTGGTGCGGAGAGCAGGTCCTCCTAGCCGCGCACGGGGCAGAACCCAACAGCTCTACTTTCCCCGGCCTTGGACGATCGAGTCGTACAAGCGAGCGCCAACCTCGTGCGAGGCCCCGGCACGCTCCCTGCGGTCGCCCAACCCGACGGAGAAGTTCACACCCATCGGCAGGAGCACCTGCATCACCGCGTCGTCGAACTCGATGAAATGCTCAGCCAGCTCAAGGGTGATGTATCCGTGCACGAGACTCCACAACTGAGCTGCTATGACTTCGGGTTCCTGTCGCTCGACCCTGCCGGAGTGCACGAGCCGTTCACACGCTGCGGTGACATGGGCATGGGCGTCTCGGAAGGCCGGCGAACGCCCACTCAGACGAAGGTCCGCGTCCGACAGCGGCCGGTACGTCGCACGCGTGGACAGCCCGAACATGAGGTCGTACAGGTGGGGGTTTTCGCGGGCGACTCGACGACAGCTCAAGGCCATGGCAAAGAGATCCGCGATCGGGTCCTCCGTCACCGGCACCTGGGCAAACGCCGTGCCAAGCTCCTTGAAGCCATGGTCGACAACGGCTCGCATCAGTTCGGGGATCCCACCGAAGTGGCTGTAGACCACCATCGTCGACAGTCCGCTCGCGGACGCCACCGTGCGCGCCTTGACGGCCGATGGACCCTGTTCGGCGAGCAGACTGATGGCGGCCCGCACAAGCCGCTGCGGTGCGTCATCGACCTTCGTCCGCCCAGACATGACCCTCATTCCTCCATCTGACTCCGCGGCTGACCACGAGCCTCTATACCGCACACCATCGAGTGGCGGTTGTCACACTTGAAATAACTTGGTTATGTGGATCGCCAAGGCCAGGATACACATCACGAGTGACGTGCCGTCTCGGACACAGGCGTGCGCCCCTGGACGCACCTTCACGCACTGTCCCAGATTGTTGCCGCCGGTACGCCATCCCGCCACGGCGATACAGCTTCATCGCCGCCGCACCACACATGCGCGGCCATCCCCCACCCACTTTGCACTCGCCATGAACTCAGCACGGGAGCAAGTTTCATGCCATACAAAGACAAGGGCCATCTGGAGATCGAAGATCGCGGGGCCGTCCTGGTCGTCCGGGTCGACGGCGGCCCTCACCAGGTGTTCGGCCTCGATATCGCCGGCCAGCTGGACAAGCTGGTGGCCCGGGTCGACCGCGATCCGGGCATCCGTGCCGTCGTCTTCACCGGGGCACATCCCGAGCGGTTCGTCAGCCATGCCGCGGTCCGGTGGCTTCAGGAAGAGGGCGCCGCGAGCCCTACGGTCGGCCGACGCGGTGCCGCCGCCGTCGTACGCATGGCGAAGCACGTGGACCGGTCCCGTTTCCTCGGGGCCGTGATGCGCAGGACCCCGATGCGAGGAGCCCTCCAGCTGGAGCGCCTGCACACGACCTTCCTCAAGATGAACGGCAGCGGTGTCCTCTTCGTCGCCGCCCTCAACGGTTCGGCTCTCGGCCTCGGCGCGGAGTTCGCCTGGGCGTGCGATCTGCGGGTCATGGCCGACGGGGACTTCTTCATCGGCCAGCCGGAAATCCTCCTCGGCATCATCCCGGGTGGAGGCGGCACCCAGCGGCTGACCCGCCTGATCGGCACCCACCGGTCCTTGGCCGCGATCCTCGAGGGCAAGCCGTTCACACCTGCGGAGGCTCTCGCAAACGGGGCAGTCGACAAGGTCGTTCCGCAGGACAAGGTGGTCGCCCAGGCGATCGAACTCGCAGAACACTTCGGCAAGCGGCCGAAGGGGTCGGTCGCGGCCGCCAAGAGGTCGGTGTACTTCGGCGGGTCGATGTCGCTGGAGGACGGCCTGCATGTCGAACGCGCCGAGTTCTTCACCAGAGTCATGTCCAAGGAGGGTCAGGAACTGATGCTCGACTACATGGATACGACGGACGCCACCGGCGAGCTCCCTCTCTACCGGCCGGACACCTACGCGCAGGCGCTCGCGTCGGGCAGCGTGCCCGGGCGCCGCTCGGCGAACGGACGGTGAGCCGACGGTGACCACTCCACAGCCCTTCACCCGTCACGACGTCACGTTCCCCTCCGGCGACAGCAGATGCGCCGGATGGCTCTACCTCCCCAAGGGCGTCGTCTCCCCGCCCGTCGTCGTCCTCGGGCACGGCCTGGGCGCCACCCGCGAGATGCGCCTGGACGCCTTCGCCGAGCGATTCGCACAGGCCGGCATCGCCGCTCTGGCCTTCACCTACCGGCACTTCGGCGACAGCGGCGGCCACCCGCGCCAGCTCCTGTCGATCAAGCGTCAACTCGTCGACTGGGACGCCGCCATCGCCTACGTCAAGGCCCGCCGTGACGTCGACCACGACCGTGTCGCCGTGTGGGGCAGCTCCTTCGGCGGCGGCCACGCCATCACCGTCGCCTCACGCCATCCCGAACTGCGCGCGGCTGTGGCCCAGTGCCCGTTCACCGACGGTCTCGCCTCCGCGCTCGCGCTGGGCCCAGTCGCCTCACTCAGGATGGCTCCTGTGCTCGCCCGGGATCTGGCGACCAAGGTGCGCGGCAAGGCACCCGTGTTGGTTCCCATCGCAGCCGCCCCCGGTTCGCCGGCCCTCATGAACGCTCCGGACGCCCTCCCCGGATACCAGGCGCTGCAGCCGGCCGGGACGACGTTCCGCAACGAGGTGGCGGCGCGGGTCATTCCGACCATCGCCGCCTACCGGCCCGGGCGTGCGGCGAAGAAGGTCACCATGCCGATCCTCTTCTGCGTCAGCAACACCGACTCGGTCACGCCTCCCGCCCAGACCCTCCGGTACGCGGGCACCGCGCCCCGGGGAGAGATCAAGAGGTACGACGCCGGCCACTTCGACTTCTACACCGGCGAGACCTTCGAGGCACTGGTACGCGACCAGATCGAGTTCCTCGCCCGCCAGCTGAACCCGGCACCCGCCGCGCCGACTCCTTGACCGGATCGCATCACACCGAGACAGGTACGCTCGCCATGAATTTCGCTTCTCTGCCCGACCGCCGCGCCGAGCTCGACCCCCATGGGGCCGCGGTCTCGGACGGGCACCAGTCCCTCACCAACACGCAGTTGCTGAGCCGGGTCCGAACGGTGGCGCGTCAACTCCAGGACCTCGGAATCGGTCCCGGTGACGTCGTCGCCCTCAAGCTGACGAACCGCGTCGAGTTCGTACTCCTGCTGTTCGCCGCCTGGCGGCTCGGCGCCACCATCACACCGGTCAACCCGAGCATGACCGATGTCGAGGTGGTCCGACAGCTCAAGGACTCCGGTACGCACCTGCTGGTGGTCGAGGACGGTGCGGCCGTAGGAGGGCACGGTGTTGCCGTACTCGCCGTCGGCGAACTGTACGAAGGAGCAGTGTGCTCGGATCAAGCACCGCTTCTAGACCCGTCCACACTGGCCCTGCTCATCTACACCAGCGGTACGACCGGGGTTCCCAAGGGTGTGATGCTCGACCACGCCAACATCGACGCCATGGTCGAGATGGGGCGCCAGGCGTTGGATGTGGGGCCAGCCGACCGATGCCTGCTGATCCTGCCGCTCTTCCACGTCAACGGCATCGTGGTCAGCGTCCTGACGTCGCTTCTGGCTGGCGCGAGCGTCGTCATCGCGGGCGGCCGTTTCGATCCCTACAGCTTCTTCGACCTCGTCGAGCAGGAGCGCCCCACCTTCTTCAGCGCGGTGCCGACGATCTACAGCATGCTCGCGGCACTCCCGGACGACGTTCGGCCCGACACGTCGTCGCTACGGTTCGGAGTCTGCGGCGCCGCACCTGCCTCCGCCGAGTTGCTGACCCGGTTCGAGGCCCGGTACGGGTTTCCCCTCGTCGAGGGGTATGGGCTGTCTGAAGGAACCTGCGGCTCCACCATCAACCCCGTCGCGGGACCCCGTCGCGCCGGAACCGTGGGACTTCCCTTCCCCGGCCAGGAGATCCAGATCGTCGACGCCGCCGGTACCGAGGTGGCGCCTGGTATGGACGGCGAGGTCATCGTGCGCGGCCCCAACGTCATGCGGGGCTACCTCGGCCGTCCGGACGAAACTGCCAAAGCCATCGTCGACGGCTGGCTGCACACGGGCGACGTGGGGCACCTCGACACCGAGGGCTATCTGACCCTCGTCGGGCGTTCGAAAGACATGATCATCCGGGGTGGAGAGAACATCTATCCCAAGGAGATCGAGGACGTGCTCACAGGCGACCCGTCGGTGCTCGAGGCCGCTGTGATCGGCGTACCCGACGAAAAGTGGGGAGAGGTGGTCGTCGCCTACGTCCAGCCTCGACAGGGTCTGACGGTTGATCCGGGGGCGCTGAAAGCGCTCTGCACGCGCAGTCTCACCGGCTACAAGCGCCCGACCTCGTTCGTCGTGGTGGAAGCCATCCCGAAGAACGCGGTCGGCAAGATCGACAAACCCTCATTGCGGGCTGCTCACGCCGCAGTCTCTGCCAGGTCCTGATCAATACGGTCACTCGGCGAGAGCGGACGGAATCAGTTGCTCCGCCCAGATCACCTTTCCCTCGCGATGGTGCCGCGTGCCCCAGCGTTCGGTGAGCTGAGCAACCAGGAGCAGGCCGCGGCCGCCCTCGTCGAAGTCCCGGGCACGGCGCAGGTGCGGGGCAGTGCCACTGGCGTCGGAGACCTCGCACGTCACAGTGGATTGGAGGATCATCCGCAGTTGGATGGGGCTCTTGCCATAGCGGATGGCGTTCGTCACCAGTTCGCTCACCACAAGCTCCGTGATGAAGGCCATCTCTTCCAACCCCCAGGCGGCCAGCCGCTCAGAGGCGAAAGCGCGCGCCTGGGAGACGACGGCCGGATCGGAGGGGACGTCCAGGGTCGCGACGTGGTGGGCATCCAGCACTCGGGTGCGTGCCACAAGAAGAGCGACGTCATCGGCGGGGCGGCTGGGCAACAGCGCGTGGAGCAGTCCGTCGCAGGTCTCCTCCAGCGAAGCAGGTGCCTGAGCGAGGACATCGGACAACACCGCGAGGGCGGCGTCCACGTCGCGAGCGCGGCTTTCAATGAGGCCATCGGTGTACAGCACCAGAAGACTGCCCTGTGGCACTTCGAACTGGTCGGTTTCGAAGGGAAGCCCTCCCAGACCCAGTGGCGGGCCGATCTGCAGCTCCGGGAAGATGACCGTACGACGGGCCAGCGCATCACCGGGAGTCACTACGGCCGGCAGAACGTGTCCGGCACTGGCCAGGGAGCACACGCGGGAGACGGGGTCATAGACCGCGTACAGACACGTGGCGCTGATCTCGTCCATGCCCCTTTGCTCCGCGCGCTGCAGCCGGATGACCACGTCGTCGAGGTGTGTCAGCAGTTCATCGGGGGTGAGGTCGATGTCCGCCAGAGTACGGACGGCCGTTCGCAGTCGGCCCATGGTGGCCGAGGCCTGGAGGCCGCGGCCGACCACGTCGCCCACGACGAGGGCGACGCGAGCTCCGGAAAGCGGGATCACGTCGTACCAGTCACCACCCACGCCGGCTCTTGATCCGCTGGGCAGGTACCGGGCGGCCGTCTCGACGGCGGACTCCTCCGGCGCGTGCTGCGGCAGCAGGCTGCGCTGGAGGGTGAGGGCGATACTCCGCTCCTGGGTGTAGCGACGAGCGTTGTCGATGTTCACCGCTGCCCTGGAGGAGATCTCCTGGGCCAGGAGCAGATCGTCGTCGTCGAACGGATCCGCTGTCTGACGGCGGCAGAACTGTGCCAGCCCCAGCGGATTGCCCCGTGCCCATAGCGGGATGAGGAGCAGGGAGTGGATGCCGCCCACACCTGAGGCACCACTGTCATCCGGAGGCACCTTCAACCACGTCGGCGCGTCGGAGGCCGTGATGCCGAGCCGGAGGGGTTGTCCGGTGGCCAGTACGACAGCCGGCTGCGACCCTTCCTGGTAGGTGTGCCTCGGCCCTGAGCCGGCGGCCGGGTCTTTGCTGCCGTCCGAGACAGATTGTGCGATCCGGCGAAGTAGGGGCGGACTGTCTGCCGGGTGCGTGCCTTCTTCGCGGAGGGCGGCGTCGAGAAGGTCGACGGTGACGAGGTCAGCGAAGTGGTCGGTACCGACGTCTGCCAGTTCCTGCGCGGTGCGGGCGGTGTCCAGCGTGCTCCCGATCCGTGTGCCGGCTTCGTTGATCGTGATCAGCCGCCGTTGCAGCCAACGGTCGCGCGCCCGCTGATACGCGGCTACCGCCTGCTGCGAGGTGCGATCGACATACTCGAAAGCCAGCGCGCTCAGCGTGATCGTCACCGCGTTGATCAGCTCAGGATCCTTAGTGAGATGGCCGGTCTCCTCATAGAGCAGATGAAGCAGACCTGCGTGGACGAGCCGATAGATGCGGAGCAGCTCGCTGATCTGCACCCCGTGCTCAGCAAGTCGGCAAGCGAAGTCGATGGCCGCGGGCGGCGTCGTGACCTCGGACAGATCACGGCCGCGCTCAAGAAACTCCAGAGCGGTGTCGACGACTTCGGACAGGGCCACTGGCGCCAGAGCGGCGATGTCCTCGTATCTCCACACCTCGGGAAGCTCGCTGCGCAAGCGCTGCAGCACCACTTCGGTCAGGTGATCCGATTGGGCCGTGAGCCCTTGGGCGAGATCTTGAAGGAAGGCATGGGCGTCGGTTCCCATAAATCAAAATGTACGGGGAAAGGCATGGGCGGGCACTTCCCGCCCGCTTGCCCGTTTCCCGCTGAGGTCGGCTGGAAGTCGGAGGGCTGGGCGACGACGACCCTCACCGCCGCCGCCCAGCCGGTCATGGTGCTCGCTCCCGGTTCAGCGACCGTCGAGGAACCGCGTCAGAGACCGTTGAGGAAGTCCAGGAGCTCCCTGTTGACCGCCTCGGGCCGCTCCTGCTGGATCCAGTGCCCGCAGTCGGCCAGGATCACCGACCCCCGCAGGTCGGGGACCTTTTCCCCGATCCGAGCGATCGCCTCCTGGCTCCAGATCGTCGTCACGTCCCGGTCGCCCCCGATGAAGAGCGCGGGCACGGTCACCGGCCTGCTCTCGTACTCCTCGAGGACCTCCCAGTTCAGATCGAGGGTCCGGTAATAGTTCAGCGGGCCGGTGAGTCCGGTGTGCTCCAGCTCGGCGACGAGGAAGTCCACCTCGTCCTGGCCGATCCAGTCGAGCAGTTTCTCCGGCAGTTCCAGCCTTGCGCCGAACTTCTCCGCCCGCGGCACGCACATGGCGCCCCGCACGAACTCCCGGAGGAAGTCCGGTGGAAGCGATGTGAGGTCGACGCCGGCGAGCTCAGGCGGCAGGGGACGGTCCGCGGACAGGCTGTATAGGCCGCTGATGACCCACGACCGCACATCTTCCTCGATCTCCTGCTCCGCAACGCCGCCAGGGAGCGAGAAATACTCCTGGTAGAACAGCATGTCGGGGCCCGCAAGCTCGCGGGCGACCTCGCTCGGGCGCCGCTCACCGAAGGGGTTGCCCGGCAGTGCCGACTGGCCCCGGCCGCCGAACGGCACGCTCAGCGCCACGACCCCGCGGAAGACATCGGGCCGCGTCCACGCCGAGGCCCAGGCGACCGGAGCCCCGTAGTCATGGCCGACGATCACAGCGCTCGACTCGCCCAGGGCCTCGACCACACCGACGCAGTCCGCGACCGACTCGGTGATCCGGTACGCCGCTATGTCGGCGGGCTTGGAGGATCGTCCGTATCCCCGCATGTCCAGCGCCACGGCGCGGTAGCCGGCGTCGGACAGCGCGTCCATCTGGTGCCGCCACGAGTACCAGGACTCGGGGAAACCATGGACCATCAGGACCATCGGGCCGGACGTCCCGGCGATCCGTAGGTGGATGCGCTGCCCGTTGACCTGGACGGTGCGCTCTTCCCAATCAGAGAGGGGCATTGGGCGGCCTCCATGTCGCTCTTGTGTGCAGACGTGTGCCCAGAAACGTTTCTTCGAGGCGGTACGGTCCCGTCGTGCCACCTCGTACGAGGGCGGTGCGGGCATCACTTCGCCGCTTGGACTTCGATGCCCGCACCGCCGGTCCTTGGTTATGCGCCGCTGAACTTCGCCGTCCCACCGGTGAGGTACTGGATGGCGCCGAGGCCCTGCGCTCGCGCACAGTCCTCGGTCAGCTTCTGGACGGTGACGGCGTCGAGGACCGAGTGGAACTGACCTTCGTCGGTGAAGCCGACGTTGGCTCCGTACACGATGAACAGCACGACCGTGGGCTCGGTGGTCGTCTCCGGCACGGCGAAGGTGTGGACCGAGGAGGCCGGCTCGTAGAGATACGACCCGGCGGTCTGCGGCTGGTCCGGGTACTCCTTGTAGATCCACTCTCCCTTCAGGGTGTAACCGTGCACCGGGCCGGTGTGGAGGTGAATGGGCAGTTCCACTCCGGGAGCGAAGGTGCCGATGATCACCCACACCCCGACTTCGGGGTCGAGGAACAGCGGCTGGAAGTCGATCCCGGGGCCCAGGGAGTCCTTCAGGACGGGGATCTCGTTCACGTTGACCGTGAGCAGCTCGGTCTGCGGGAGCGAGACGACGGGGACCTTGTTCGCGGTCACTTCAGCGGTCATGGCGGGTGTCTGCTTTCTCATGATTGCCGTGGCCCAGCGGGGTGGGTCCCGCCGTGGGCCGCAGGCGGGAGGGCGGCTCGGATGCGGATCAGCTCACGGAAGGACGATGATTTTGGCGTCCTTCTCGGGGTCGGCCAGCCTCGCGAAGGCCTCGGGCACTTCGTCGAGTGCGACACGACTGGTGATGAACGACTCGACCCGCAGCTCCCCGGAGGCGATGTGCCCCAGAGCCTGGGCGAACTCCTCGGGTGTGTAGGAGATGCAGAAGGCCAGGTCGATCTCCTTCATGATCGCGAAGCTCGGGTAGATGAAGTCCTGCTCCATGCACAGGCCCGCGACGACAACCTTCGAGCAGGCCGCCGCTCCGGACAGGATCTGCTGGAGGATCCCGGGGACACCGACGCATTCGAAGACCACGGACGGACGCAACCCGGCGCCGGGGAACATCGGAGTCTGGCGGCCCCACCGCTCCGCGTCGGAGGTGGCGGCGACCTCCTGCCACGACTCGTAGGGCGACGTCTCGCGCGGGTCCACCACGACGTCGGCACCAAGGGCCGCGGCCATCGCTCTGCGCGACGGCGAGAAGTCCGACGCCACGATCGGGCCGATGCCACGCATCTTCAGGACCGCGATCACCGCGAGTCCGATGGGTCCGCAGCCGATCACGAGCGGCACGTCATCGGGCCCCAGGCCGCCGCGGTTGACCGCGTGCAGGGCGACCGCGAGCGGTTCGGCCAGGGTGGCGAGGTCATCGGGCACATGGTCGGGAACCGGAACGAGAAGGTCCTCGGACAGGAGCATGTACTCGGCGTACGCGCCTGGGGTACTGGGACCCCCGAAGCCGATGGTCACGGGCTCCGGCCGGAGCAGGAACGGCACCGAGACGACTCGGCTGCCGGGAGCGAGCGTGGCTCGGCAGCCGGGTCCGTACGCGACGACCTCGGCGCAGAACTCGTGCCCCAGGACGACCGGCTCGTCCAGCTTGAAGAGCTCTACCCCTGCTGCCTCCTTCGCACTGTCCAGCAACTGCGCACCATGGGTGACACAGTGCAGGTCACTGCCGCAGATCCCCGCTGCGAGGACCTTGACCAGCGCCTCCCCCGGGCCGGGCTGCGGCAGCGGCGCCTCGACCACCTCGAGGCCACTGTTGATCATGACGACTGCTTTCATCGACATGAGCTGCTCCCCGTGCCGGTGCCGCGGCGACCGCTGGCGACGAGGGCTTGTCTTGCGGAAACGTTGATTTGCATGGCTCTGTCTGCTTCCTCGAAGACGGAGATCGTCACGTTGGCGACGTGACGCCGATCTGGATGCTGGCACCGGCAGAGCGGCTCGAACTTGTCTTGATGCGACTATTAGTTGACACTTGGCGACTGTGACCAACCTGATCCGTGGTCTCGCACTCCTCAACGTCGCGGAAGTGGTGTCCAGCCTCGGCGGTGAGCCGGATGCCCTGATGCGCTCGCACGGCATCGATCCAGCGGCCGCCGGTGACTACGACGCGTTCCTCCCCTACGACTCGGTGGCAGCCGTGATCGGGGACGCGGCCCAGGAGCTCGACTGCCCCGACTTCGGGATGCGACTGGCACGCAAGCAGGGCATCGAGATGCTGGGCCCCATCGCGGTCGTCATCCGTAACGCGGAGACCGTTGCCGCGGCGATCGAAGGGGTCTCGCGTTACCTGCACAACATCGCGCCCACCGACTCCACCGAGCTGATCCGCACTCCGCAAGCGGCAGTTTTCACTTTCTCGACCAACCTGCGACGGCCCGCTCATCATGACCAGATGATCGAGAAGGGCCTCGGCATCGCGATGGACGCCTTCCGATTGATGATCGGGGAGAACTTCGTCCCGCTCCGGGTCACACTGCAGCACCGCCGCATCGCACCCATGAAGAGCTATCGCGAGATGTTCGGGTGTCCTGTCGAGTTCGAACGGCAGGTGAACTCCGTCCATCTGCCCCACCACGCCTTGAACCAGCCGATCCTTGGCCGGGACGCGGCAGCAATGGCCCTGGCCGAGAAGTACCTCACCGGAATGAGGCCCGACCTCGCCATCGCCGACCACGTGCGAGACATGACCCAGCGACTCCTGGTCGTCCACCAGGCCGGCCTGCTCTCGGTCGCCAGGGCGTTGTCCCTGCATCCCCGTGTCCTCCAGCGCAGGCTGGCCGAGTCAGGCACGTCGTTCGAAGAGATCCTCGACGACGTACGGCGCGACGTGGCGTGGGAGCTCTCCGCCACCGGCATGCAGATCTCTCAGATCGCGACCATGCTCGGCTACTCCGAGACCAGCAGCTACACACGGGCCTGCCGACGGTGGTACGGCGAATCACCCAGGCAGCTGCGCGCCCGTCGGCGGGCCGCGCGCTGAGCGCCCAGGCCGGGGAGCGGCTGATTCAACACACCGACGGCCCCTTGTCGGGCAGTTGCCAGGGCACGGGAAGTCCTGCAATCAACTCTCATGTTCACCGGAGAACCTCTGGTGGCGATGCTCGCGGGGCGAAGGCGCCTTCAAGCAGGTCCTCCGCGACTCGGGCATCGGTGACGCCATCGCCTCCGCGGCCGACAGCTCGCAGCACCAGGCGCCGATGCGACTTCCGTAGACTTCCATCATGGAACGGAAGAGCTTTGAGGACATGAGCTGCCCGGTCGCGCTGGCGCTGGAGCGGGTCGGCGAGTGGTGGAGCATCCTCATCCTGCGCGACGCGACACACGGCATCACTCGGTTCGACGAGTTCCAGAAGAGCCTGGGCATCTCACCGAACTCCCTGACCCGCCGACTCGGAGCGCTCGTCGAGGCCGGTCTTCTCGAGCGACGCCGCTACAGCGAACGTCCCCCGCGGGACGAGTACGTGCTCACCGAGGTCGGGCACGCATTCCAACCAGTACTCATCGCCCTGTACGCCTTCGGCAGCGACCACTTCCCCCCGGAGGCGCCGAACGTACGCCTGGTCGACAAGGAGTCGGGCACGGATGTCGAACCGCTGCTGATCGACCGCGCGACCGGCCGTCCCATCGACGAGGAGCACACCACGTTCCTGCCGGGACCATCCGCGGACGACCGGCTCCGTGCCGTACTCGAGCGGAGGAACGAGCAGGCCTCATGAGCTCGGTGGCCACCATCACGACAGCCAGTCACTTGCATGATGGTAGTGACACTCCTACTGTTAGCCCTCGAGCCGCAATCGAGCGTGAGCACGTGGGCGGCCCGCTCCGGCCAGGTGGCCGAGCACCGCTCCAACGGCCGCCGCCAGGGCGGAGGCAGTCACACGACGAGGTGTGCCATGAGCGCTTCAGTAAACGGCCAAGCCGTCCATCAACACCGCACAGCGATCGCGCCGAGCCGCCGGAGTGATCGATTACCGCTCGACCGGCGTGAACAAACCGCCGTCACCCAGCAGTTCTTGCCAGTACGCGTCGGCAGGGCCGTCATCACGGATGTCGCAGTCCTGACCTGGCCGCCTCTCGGTGATCACCACTACGCGCCCGCTCAGAATCGCTGGGGCAGTCGTTTACCCGCGTTCTTTCCGTCCTCACAGAAGAGCGCGCCGAGCACGCGGCCGAGCGTGTAGACAACTCGTTCACCGGCAAGGCCGACGCCGGTGCTACGGGGCGCCGCACCGCTCGGCCACCAACTATGTGACAACAGAAGGCCGTTGAGCGCCTCCGGCATGCACACAGCCTCCTCTCTGTCTGCCTCCCTCACTCAGACCTGACGGACGAACCCTGCCCGTGTCGGCACCCACCCGGACACCGGTGGTGGCGTTGCCCGCAGCCTCCACACGTTGCACGTCAGCCCCATGCACAGCCCTGCCCATCAGCCGTCCCCCTTGCTCTGGCTCTGGGCTTCGGCGGCACCAAGTCCGATCCACTGCAACCCCTGAGAATCATCAGTCGACTGGAGAGATCCCGTGCCTGCCGTATTCGTTCATGGTGTCCCGGACACCCACCACGTATGGGACGACGTCCGTGACCACCTGCCGCGGACCGATGTCATCGCGCTCGCGCTGCCCGGTTTCGGAAACCCCGTACCGGAAGGCTTCACCTCCACGAAGGAGGAGTACGCAGACTGGATCATCGGGCGACTGGAGGAGATCGGCAGCCCGGTCGACCTCGTGGGCCATGACTGGGGCTGCGTCCTCACCTCCCGCGTCGCCTCGCTGCGTCCCGACCTGGTGAGAACCTGGGCCGGCGGTGACGCCTCGATCTCCGGGACGGACGAGTGGCACTCCTTCGCAAAGATCTGGCAGACCCCCGAGGTCGGCGAGCAGTGGATGGCTGAGTTCGCGCCGTCGGCGCTGAGCGAGTTGCTGCAGGCCAACGGCGTGCCCGCCCAGCGCGCCGAGGAGAACGCGAGCCGACTGGACACCACGATGAAGGACAGCATCCTCCGTCTCTACCGCTCGGCGGTCCACGTGTGGGCCGACTGGGAGCCCGGTCTGGCGGACATCACCAGCCCTTCCCTCGTGTTCTGGGGCACCGATGACCAGATCGAGCCGGTGGAGCGCGCCGACGCCGTCGCGAAGAGTGTCAAAGCCACGACCGTCGTCAGGCTGGACAGCGGACACTGGACACCGCTCCAGCAGCCGCGGGCACTCGCCGCCGCACTGACACGGCACTGGGAAAGCGTCCGGGCCTAGCCATCCCTCACGGAGCGAGTGCCGGCCACAGCCGAGTTGATCCGCGTGAACCGTGCCGACTCTCGCCTCTCCGAACTCCTGCTGCCAAAAGGAAGAGAGAGCCATGTCCCGACTCGACAAAGCAACCGTCCTGGGCTCGGGCGTGCTGGGCGGACAGATCGCCTGGCACAGCGCGTTCAAGGGCAAGACGGTCACCGTGTACGACATCGCACCGGACGCCATCGAGCGCTGTCGGGCCGCACACGACCAGTACGCCGCAATCTACCTGTCGGAAGTCGGCGCCGACGACGCGGACATCGCCGCCACTCGGGAACGCCTGACGTACGGCACCGACCTGGCCGCCGCAGTCGCACAGGCGGACCTGGTGATCGAGGCGGTGCCCGAGATCCCGGAGGTCAAAACGGCCTTGTACCTGAAGATGGCCGAACTCCTGCCGCCGGACGCCCTCGTCGCGACGAACTCCTCGACACTCCTGCCCAGGGACTTCGCCCAGGCCACCGGCCGTCCGGAGAAGTTCTGCGCCCTCCACTTCTCCAACCTGATCTGGGCGATGAACTTCACCGAGATCATGGCTCACCCGGGTACGTCGCCAAAGACGCTCACCGAGGTGACGGAGTTCGCCATCGAGATCGGCATGCTGCCGATCCCCATCCGCAAGGAACAGAACGGGTACGTCGTCAACACGTGGCTGGTCCCCTTCCTCAACGCCGCGCAGACCCTCGTGACCAACGGAGTCGCCACCCCCGAGGACGTGGACCGCACGTTCTTGTACACCGGCGCCAAATTCGGGCCGCTGGGGATGATGGACATGGTCGGCATGAAGACGGTGTACGACGTTCTCTCCCACTGGGGCAAGGAGAGCGGTGACGCGCAGATGAGTGCCAACGCCGACTACATCAAGAAGAACTTCCTCGACCGCGGGCTGCTGGGACTGCAGACCGGCAGGGGCTACTACGACTACCCCGACCCGGCATACCAGCGTCCCGGCTTCCTCGGCGTCCCCGACATCTCGGCTGTCCCCGACATCGTGTCCTTGATCTCGCCGCAGTGACCACGCCCCTTCCCCGGATCGTCACGACCACCACACGAAACGAAGGAAACCGACATGAGCGCAGCCGCTGAGGTGACACGGAGACTCGAGCACGTCGACGTGCTGATCGTCGGAGCCGGTATCTCCGGCATCGACCTGGGGCATCACCTGAAGACGAAGCAGCCGGACAAGACCTTCGCGATCGTCGACGGCCGCGATGCGATCGGCGGAACCTGGGACCTGTTCCGCTACCCGGGTATCCGGTCCGACGCCGACATGCAGAGCTTCGGCTTCGAGTTCAAGCCGTGGACAAAGGCCAACGCCATCGCCGACGCCCACGAGATCCTTGACTACCTGCACGAAGCGATCGCCGACGACGGCCTCGACCGGCACCTGCACCTCGGGCACAAGGTGCTCAGCGCGGACTTCTCCTCCGACGAGGCGCGGTGGACCGTCACACTCGAGAGCACCAGCGACGGCGAGCAGTTCGATGTCACCTGCGGCGTGCTGTTCTCCGCTGCCGGCTACTACGACTACGCCAACGGGTACACCCCCCACTTCGAGGGGCGCGAGGACTTCCACGGCCCGATCGTCCACCCGCAGCAGTGGCCGGAGGACCTCAACTACACCGGTAAGAAGGTCGTCATCATCGGCAGCGGCGCCACCGCCGTATCCCTGCTGCCGTCGGTGGCCGAGACGGCAGGCCACGTCACGATGCTGCAGCGCTCACCGTCGTACGTGCTGCCGGTGCCGCGCCAGGACCCGATCGCCAACACCCTGCGCCGACTGTTGCCGGAGACGGCCGCGTGGCGGGTCACACGAGGAATCAACATCAACCGCCAGCGCCTGATCCTGGCCCTCAGCCGACGCTACCCGAGGCAGATGCGGCGTCTGATCCGCAAGCTCAACGCCGGTGCCCTTCCTGAGGGTTACGCGATCGACACCCACTTCAACCCCCGCTATAACCCGTGGGACCAGCGGTTGTGCGTGGTCCCGGACTCCGACATGTTCAAGGCCATCTCCAGCGGTGCGGCATCCGTGGTCACCGATCGCATCGTGCGGTTCACCGAACACGGGATCCTGCTCGAGTCGGGTACCGAGCTCGACGCCGACGTCATCGTCACGGCCACCGGACTGAACATGCTGCCCTTCGGCGGGATCGCCCTGCACGTCGACCGCCAGGCCGTCGATCTCCACGACCACTTCATCTACAAGTCCATGATGGTCAGCAGTGTGCCCAACTTCGCCTTCGCCCTCGGCTACACCACCAACGCGTGGACGCTCAAGGTCGACCTGGTCTCCGATCACCTGTGTCGGCTGCTCGCCCACATGGACCGCCACGGCTACGCCACCGTCACCCCGGTCGCCGACGACCCGACGCTCACCGGAGGGCCGTTCCTCGACATGGATACGGCATACATCAACCGCGCCATGCACCTCTTCCCGCAGCGGGGCTCCCACGGCCCGTGGACGGTGGAGCAGAACTACCAGCTCGACCGTGCCCGGCTGGCCACCGGCCCGGTCGAGGACCCCGCGCTGAAGTTCACCTCCACCGTGGTGGGCACGAAGGCGGCACCCAGGGGTGCGGCGGCATGAGCACCCCGGCCTTCATCTCCGTCAACGGTCGACGCACCCGCGTGCGTATCGAGGGTGACCCGTCCGACCCGCCCGTGCTGCTGTTGCACGGCATCGGCCGCAGTCTCGAGGACTGGGCCCCGCAGTACCCACGCCTCGCCCAGGGACACCGGTTGATCGCCCTCGACCTTCCGGGCTTCGGGTTCTCCGCCCGTTCCCCCGAGCCCACCACGCTGAAAGTGCTGGCACGCGGAGTGATCGATACGCTCGACACCCTCGGCGAGCAGCGACCGCTGCACGTGCTCGGCAACTCTCTCGGCGGCGCGATCGCGCAGCAGTTGCTCGTCCTCGATCCGGAGCGGGTGGCCGGCCTGGTGCTGGTCAACAGCGCCGGCTTCGGGCCCGAGGTCGCGCTCCCGCTACGGCTGCTGACCCTCCCCGTCCTCGGCCGCCTCGTCACCCGACGTCCCACCCGCGCCGCCACACGGATGACCGAACGCCTGCCCTTCGCCGACCCGGCACTGGCCACCAAGGAGCGGATCGATCACGCCTTGGCCATCGCCCGCCAACCCGACCCGAGCGCCGTGCTGCTCGAGACCGTTCGAGAACTCGCCACAGTGCGCGGTACCAAGCCCGGCTGGCGGGCCGAACTGACCGCCGCAGTCGCGAAGCACCCCCGCCCCACACTGATCATCTGGGGAGACCGCGACCGAGTCCTGCCCGCCCGTCATCTCGACTCCGCACGCCGACTCCTCCCACACGCCGAGACCCATCTCCTCACCGGGATCGGTCACATGCCGCAGATCGAGTGCCCCAACGAGTTCGCCGCCCGCGTCCTGACGTTTCTCGCCGACACGGAACGACGGACTGGCACCCTGCCGCAGGGCGCGGCGCCCACTCTCTGACCCCGCCGATCACCCGCACGAGTACACGAGTACTCAAGTCCGCGTCGGGCAAGATTCTCCGCAAGGACCTTCGTTCCCCGACCGCGTGACACACTCTGCGCGGCTTCTTCGGCAGGCGAGCCCGGTCACAGGCGCCGCGACCCGTCACGGGCGCGGCGCCCTGCCCAAACCGCAGATCAGGCGTTGCCGCCCTGAGGCAGGAGTGCCTCTCCGAGCATGCGCCAGTACGGCATCGCGGACTCGCCCGGCTCAATCCCGATCACCTGCACCGCAACGTGATCGGCTCCGGCCTCGACATGGGCGTGGAGCTTCTCGACGATGGTGTCCAGGTCACCCCAGAACACGAGGTCGTCGACGATGCGGTCGCCGCCACCGGCGATCTCCTCCTCCGAGTAGCCCAGTCGTCGGAACTTCGCGATGTTGTAGGGGGAGTTCAGATAGATGTGCAGGTGTTCCCGCGCGATCGCGCGGGCCTTGTCGGGGTCGGACTCGAACAGCACCGCGTGCTCGACGCCCAGGAACGCGTCCGGCCCGAGGATCTCGCGGGCCTGCGCGGTATGCGCCACGTTGACGTGATAGGTCTGCGCGCCGGCAGTGCGTTCACGAGCCAGCTCGAGCATTTTGGGCCCGTACGCGGCCATGATGCGGCGCATGGGAACCCTCGGCAGGGGGTTGGGCGTCTGGAGTGCGTCCATCTCGTCGAGGTACGCGTTCATAGCCGCCAGGGGCTTGGTCCCCGCCCCCTGCCCGCCGCCGAATCCCAAACCGAGCACGTGCCGGTCGGGGTAGGCGTCGGCCAGCAGGAGGGCGGCACCGTACGCCCACCGGGCTCCGCGTGACCAGATCTGCGCAATACCGTTGATGATGCGCATGTGCTCAGTACAGGAGAGCAGATAGCCGGCGTGCGTGAGTGCATCACGCCCGAGGAGCTCGGGAATCCACAAGGCCCGCCAGCCCTGCTCCTCGAGTTCCTGAACCGACTCGCGTATCCGCGCCGCCGGCTGGACCTCGAAGTCGAAGGTGTAGACCCCGAACGTCCCGACATCCAGACCATCAATGCTGCCCATCGAACATCTCCTCGTATAGTCAGCCGAGCGCAACGCGATATCGCGGGATGGCGACGGGATGCAACCACTCCGCGGACGCTCCACGCCGTCGACCGATTGCGGTAGACAGACCTGTCTGTTAACTTACACCGTATGAGCACCGTGTCCACGCAACGCCCCGCCCGGGAGCGCATTCTCGATACCGCTTGCGAGCTGTTCTACGCCCACGGCTTCCACGCCGTGGGGGTGGACCGGCTGATCGCCGAGTCGGAAGTTGCCAAGGCCACGCTGTACAAGCAGTTCCCCAGCAAGGACGACGTGGTCGCCGCTTACCTGCGAGAAATGGACGACAGGTGGCGGCGCCAGCTGCGCTCAGCGGCGCTCGCCGCCGGGGACGACCCACGCGAGCAGCTCTTCGGCCTCTTCGTCGCACTTGAACACGCGGCGCGCGAGGGCACACTGGGCTGTGCCTTCATCAACGCGGCGGCAGAGTACGGCCCCGGTAGCACCCCGCACGCCATCACCGCCGAGCACAAGCGTGCCGTCCGCGCCTGGGTGCGCGACCGGGCCGCCGCAGCAGGCGCCGCAGACCCCGACACTCTCGCATTCCAGCTCACGCTCCTCATCGACGGCACACTGGCGGCGACGCGCGTCGAACACGCCGACGCCGCCGCCGAGGCCGCCAAACGAGCGGCGCGCGACCTGCTCGACGCAGCCTGCCCCCGATAGTTCCTGAAACCGGCCGTTCGCGGCTCGGTTCAGGACCTGCAGAGACAGACCTTTCTGTTCACTAGACAGACCTTTCTGTACATCACATCAAAGCAGCACCTCCCCACCGAAGGGACTTGATTCACATGTCCGAGCAGACCCTGCCCACCACCGCCCGCGCATGGCACCTGGACGCCCGCCCAGAGGGCTGGCCGTCGGCATCCAACTTCTCGCTGCGCGAGGTGGACCTCCCCGCTCCCGGCCCGGGGCAGCTCCTGATCGCCAACGAGTACCTCTCGGTCGACCCCTACATGCGGGGCCGGATGAGCGACAAGAAGTCCTACATCGAGCCGTACGACGTGGACGCACCGATGGACGGTCCCGCGGTCGGCCGCGTTCTCGCGTCCAACGCCGAGGGCTTCACGCCCGGCGACTATGTGGTGCACGTCCTCGGCTGGCGCGACTACGCGGTCCTCGACGCGGCAACCGCCCAGAAGGTGGACCCCGATCTGGCGCCCCTCACCGCCTACCTGGGCGTACTCGGCGTCACCGGCCTCACCGCCTACATCGGACTGGAGCGGTTCGCGAAGATCAAGGAGGGCGACACGGTCTTCGTCTCCGGCGCGGCGGGCGCCGTCGGTAGCATCGCCGGCCAGATCGCCAAGCTGAAGGGCGCCGGCCGGGTGATCGGCAGCGCGGGCTCGGACGAGAAGGTCAAACTGCTCGTCGACGAGTACGGCTACGACACGGCGTTCAACTACAAGAACGGGCCGGTCGCCGAGCAGTTGGCCCAGGCGGCGCCGGACGGCATCGACGTCTTCTTCGACAACGTCGGGGGCGAGCACCTGGAGGCGGCGATCGGCGCGCTCAAGCTGCACGCACGGATCGTCCTGAGCGGGATGGTCTCTCAGTACAACGACGAGAAGGTCGTGGGACCGCGCAACCTGTGGAACCTGTCCGTGACGCGTTCGGACATCCTGTCGTTCATGGTCACCGAGGAGCTGGACCTCCAGCCGGACTTCGTACGTGAGGTCGGCGGCTGGCTCGCCGAGGGCAAGCTCCACTACCGCGAAACCGTGAGGGACGGCCTCGACAACACCCTGGACGCCTTCTTCGCGATGATGCGGGGCGAGAACGTCGGAAAGATGATCGTCAAGCTCTGAGTCCGCCTTCAGCGGACTACGCGAGGGGCCTGCCGTGCGCACGGCAGGGCCCACGCGCGGTTA